>JAEEJD010000082.1 GCA_016281675.1 Lachnospiraceae bacterium | reverse complement strand
GGTTGTTTTAATGGCAGGCATATGTCTTGTTTCACTTGCAGCCTGCAAAGGTGCAACGTCCAATAAGCTTGTAATGGCTACAAATGCCGCATTTCCACCGTATGAGTATGTTGACGGAAAAGAAATAGTAGGTATCGATGCCGAGATAGCAAAAGCAATCGCCGATGATCTCGGAAAAGAACTGATCATTGAGGATATGGCTTTTGATTCGATCATTGCAGCCGTTCAGACCGGTAAGGCCGATATTGCAATGGCAGGTATGACTGTTACGGAAGACCGTAAGCAGAACATTAACTTCTCGACTCCTTACACGGAAGCAGCTCAGGTTATAGTTGTTAAGCAGGGATCCGCTGTTTCGGGCCCGGATGATCTTGAAGGACTCAGGATCGGTGTTCAGATCGGAACAACAGGTGATATCTATGCCGAAGATATAGCAGGTGCTCAGATTGAGCGATACTCAAAATACTTCGAAGCGATCAACGCACTTGTTCAGGACAAGATCGATGCGGTTATCGTTGACCGTGAGCCCGGTAAAGTATTCGTAAGCGAGAACTCCGAACTTAAGATGATCGACGAGGAGTTCACGGTTGAAGAATATGCGATCGGTGTTGCAAAAGAGAATACGCAGCTTCTTGATGACATCAATGCTTCACTCAAGAAACTTCAGGATTCAGGAAAGATCGATGAGATCATAGGTAAATACATCAAAGCGGAATAATAATGAGCTTTAAAGAGAATCTCTATCTCAATTTCATAAAAGAAGACAGGTACTTATACCTGATCAGGGGACTCGGAAACACATTACTCATCACGATCGTTGCGGTCGTGGTGGGTATTTTACTTGGGTTCCTTCTTGCTTATATCAGATCGACGCATGACAAGACAGGGAAATGGAAGATCGCCAATCTTGTTGCGCACGTATATATTACGGTTATCCGCGGAACTCCCATGGTGCTTCAGCTCCTGATCGTATATTTTGTCATATTCGCATCGGTCAATATCCCGAAGATAATAGTCGCATTCATTGCATTCGGACTCAATTCGGCCGCATATGTTGCTGAAATAATCAGAGCCGGGATAATGTCGATCGATGAGGGACAGTTTGAAGCCGGCGCCAGTCTGGGATTTTCGTATACACAGACTATGATGTTTTTTATTCTTCCGCAGGCGATCAAGAACGTTCTTCCGGCACTCGGAAACGAGATGATAGTTCTGTTAAAGGAAACTTCCGTAGCCGGTTATATCGCAATGGATGATCTTACAAGGGGTGCCGATATTATCAGAAGTCAGACGTATTCGGCGTTCATGCCGCTTCTTATGGCTGCGGCGATATATCTGTTTTTCGTATTGATATTTGACAGCCTTGTCAAGAAACTCGAAAGGAATCTCAAGAACAGTGACCACTGAGAGTAAAAAACCTTTGATCGAGGTCAAAGACCTTCGTATGGAATTTCATAACAGTCAACAGGACCTGGTTGTTTTCTCAGATATTAACGAAGTGTTCTATCAAGGCGAAGTATCGTTCCTGATCGGACCTTCCGGCGCGGGAAAGAGTACATTCCTTCGCTGCCTTAATCGTCTTGAGAATGCAACAGGCGGTCAGATATTCTTCGAAGGAGTGAATATACTCGATAACCACGTTGATATAGACAAACACAGGCAGAAGATGGGAATGGTATTCCAACAGTTTAATCTGTTCCCGCATCTGTCGGTCATGAGTAACCTTACCATCGGTCCGATGAAGCTGCAGGGCCTGTCCAAGGATGAAGCCGAAGAACGTGCCATCAGACTTCTAAAACGCGTCAAGCTCGAAGATCGTGCAAAATCGTATCCCAATCAGCTTTCCGGCGGACAGAAGCAGCGTATCGCAATAGCAAGGTCTCTTTGCATGGAGCCCGATGTCATGCTGTTTGATGAGCCTACAAGTGCGCTCGATCCTGAGATGGTTGGCGAGGTTCTCGAAGTAATGCGTGAACTCGCTGAAGATAAGATGACAATGATAGTTGTAACGCATGAAATGGCATTTGCCAGAGAAGTTGCGGACCGCATACTCTTCATGGCTGACGGCGGTATTCTTGAAGAAAACGATCCGGTAAATTTCTTTGAGCATCCTCAAAACGAACGTCTCAAAGCATTTCTCGATAAAATGATATGAGCAAATCCGTATTCATAGCCGAAAAGCCCAGCGTAGCAAAACAATTCGCCGAGGCACTTAAGCTTAAGGCCAAATCATATGACGGGTACATGGAATCGGAAAACTGCATCATAACATGGTGTTTTGGACATCTTGTCACGATGAGCTACCCCGAAGTCTATGACAGCAAATACAAGAAGTGGAGCTTTGCTACACTTCCTTTTTTGCCGTCCGAATACAAGTATGAGGTCATAAAATCATCCGCAAAACAGTTTAAGATAGTAAGCGGTCTTCTTAACCGCGAGGATGTCGAAACGATATATGTCTGCACCGACTCGGGAAGAGAAGGCGAATACATATACAGGCTTGTCGCTTCCCAGGCAAATGTTTCCGGAAAAAGCGAAAAGCGTGTATGGATAGATTCTCAGACCGAGGAAGCGATAAGGAACGGTATCAGGAACGCAAAAGACATTTCCGAATACGATCATATAGCCGACAGCGCGTATCTGAGGGCCAAAGAGGATTACCTTATGGGGATCAATTTCTCCAGGGCACTGACACTTAAATACGGTGATACGATCGCCGGTTTTTTGGGTGAGAAATATTCGGTTGTTGCCGTCGGACGTGTTATGACTTGTGTTCTCGGAATGGTGGTTCGTCGCGAACGCGAGATAAGAGCATTTGTCAAAACTCCTTTTTACAGGGTATTCGCAAACTGTGCAATTGGTGACGTGAAGTTTAAGGCCGACTGGAAAGCCGTTGAGGGAAGCGAATATTTCATGTCCCCCAAACTGTACAAAGACAACGGGTTTCTCGATAAAGCCGATGCGGATGATTTTCTCCGCAAGGTGAGTGAGAACTCCCAGGGGAAAGGTATCCTGAAGGATATTGGCAAGAAGAAGGAGACGAAAAATCCTCCCTACCTGTACAATCTGACTGAGCTTTCGGCGGACTGCTCGAAGTTCTTCAAGATCAGTCCCGCGGATACGCTTAATGTAGCGCAGGAGCTTTATGAAAAGAAACTGACGACATATCCGAGAACGAATGCCAGGGTATTATCGAGCGCGGTCGCAAAGGAGATAGACAAAAATATTCGAGGACTTTCACGCTATGCTCCCGTAGCGGAGATAGCGAATAAAATAATAGAGGATAAATCTTACGATGGTATCGCAAAGACCAGATACGTCAACGATAAACTTATAGAGGATCATTATGCTATTATTCCTACGGGGCAGGGATTTGAGGCGCTTAAGACTCTTTCCGACACATCGGCAAAGATATACGAACTGATTGTCAGAAGGTTCCTGTCGATATTCTATCCCGCGGCCGTATATCAGAAAGTGAGCCTGTCTTGCGAATTCGCGGGCGAGAGCTTCTTCTCGAACTTCAAAGTGCTCGATAAAGAAGGATTCCTTGCGATCAGTAAACCCTCATACTGGAAGGATAAGACCGCGACGAAGGATGAGAGCGAAGAGAAGGATAATACCGAAGAGGAAGAAGACGTTACGATCGACTCAGCTTTTCTTGAAATACTCAAGAAACTGAAAAAGGGTTCGGAAGTTGTTGCAAACGAACTTGATTTAAAGGAGGGCGAGACAAGCCCGCCGAAGCGATATACAACAGGTACCATGATGCTTGCGATGGAAAACGCCGGACAGCTCATAGAAGATGAGGAACTGCGTGCACAGATAAAGGGAAGCGGCATCGGGACAAGTGCGACACGAGCCGGAATACTGGAGAAACTGTCTAAGATAAACTATCTTAAGATGAACAAGAAGACGCAGGTCATAACTCCCGCTCAACTCGGGGAGATGGTGTACGACGTTGTCGATGCGTCAATAAGACCGCTCCTTGATCCGAAGCTTACAGCAAGCTGGGAAAAGGGTCTGACAATGGTGGCTGAGGGTGAGCTTCCTTCGGACGATTATATGACAAAGCTTAACGACTACGTCGCAAGGCGAACGAACTATGTCAGGAACCTTAATAACCAGTCGGATCTTCGAAGGATGTTCACGACATATTCCGAGTATTATAAAAGCGGCAAAAAAAAGTAATTAATTATGGATTTTTTCACACGTTTGTGAGAAAATATATAAGGTTTTCATCATATTCTGAAAGGAGTTATTTTGCATGGTTTATTCAAAAGAAGTTGAAGAAATGTGTCCGGTAGCGCAGGGCGTTCATCATGGCTGTGCTCCCATACCCGAGGAAGCTAAATGGGTAAAAGCAAAAGAAGTTAAAGATATTTCGGCCTATACACACGGTATCGGCTGGTGTGCACCTCAGCAGGGTGCCTGCAAATTATCACTTAATGTAAAAGACGGTATCATCCAGGAAGCTCTCGTTGAGACTATCGGATGCTCGGGAATGACTCATTCGGCAGCTATGGCGGCTGAGATCCTTCCGGGTCTTACGATCCTTGAAGCTCTCAATACAGACCTTGTATGTGATGCCATCAATACCGCAATGAGAGAGCTGTTCCTCCAGATCGTATACGGACGTTCACAGTCCGCATTCTCTGAGGACGGACTTGCAATCGGTGCCGGTCTTGAGGATCTCGGTAAGGGACTTCGTTCAATGGTTGGTACTACATACGGAACACTCAAGAAGGGTCCCAGATACCTTGAGCTTACCGAAGGTTACATCACTGCAGTTGCTCTTGACGAAGAGAACATGATCATCGGATACAAATATGTTAACTTCGGAAAGATGATGGAATTCATCAAGCAGGGTGAAGAGCCCAAGGCTGCACTTGAGAAGGCAAGCGGTCAGTACGGTCGTGTTGCCGATGCTGTTAAGCTCATAGATCCCAGAACAGATAAAGAGATTAAGTAAGGTAAGGAGGAATCGTAAAATGGCATTATTTGAATCATATGAAAGAAGAGAGCCCCAGATCCTTGCCAAGCTTAAGGAGTACGGCATCTCATCCATAGAAGAATGTAAGGATATCTGCGAGAAGGCAGGTATCGATGTATATCATCTTATCGAAGGCATTCAGCCCATCTGTTTCGAAAACGCAAAGTGGGCATACACGGTTGGCGCTGCTATCGCCATCAAGAAGAACTGCCGCAAGGCTGCAGATGCTGCAGCAGCTATCGGTGAAGGTCTTCAGGCTTTCTGTAT
>JAEEJD010000008.1 GCA_016281675.1 Lachnospiraceae bacterium | reverse complement strand
TGTGGTAAACGGTGAAGTTGCCTTCCCTGTACCCGACACAGCCGAGGGATATGAGGTATTCCCCTCCCTGAAGCGACATGTTCTGTGTAAACGTAACGATCACGGTCTCTCCGGCATTAAGTGTTCCTGTCGTTATCTTTTCAAACATCGTGTTCGTACCCGTTATCTCGGTCCCCTGCATGTTCTTAAACGACAGCGCAAATATCGGATCCTGTATCGTTTCGAAAAACCTTATCTTAACTTTGACAGTGAATTCGTCACCTTTTATGATCGTGTTCGTGATGGTTCCGCCGTTATCGTAGGCACAGTAATCGGTGAACTCCGCCAGCCCGCTGCCGTACTCATCCATGTTCGGATTAAGCTGCATCAGATCCTTCCATTTGCGGCCCTTGTCGATCGATTCGCTCTTGTTTGTGTTAACCGCCGATTCAAGCTGTCCGACAAGCACCTTCTTGTACATGTCGATGATCTCTTTCGGATCGCCCTCTCCGATCTTGTGGCCTCTCTCAAGCAATATGACTCTGTCGCAGTACTTGCTGATGCTTCCGAGATCGTGGCTGACGAACAGTATCGTCTTGCCCTGCTTCTTGAAGTCCTCAAATTTTCTGTAACATTTGTTCTGGAAGAATACGTCACCGACCGAGAGAGCCTCGTCGACAATGAGTATCTCTGGGTCTATATTGATAGCAACCGCAAAGGCAAGACGCACGAACATACCGCTCGAATATGTCTTGACCTTCTGATTGACAAAATCACCTATGTCCGCGAATTCAAGTATCGAATCGAGCTTCGCGTCTATCTCCTTCTCGGAAAATCCCAGCATCGTACCGTTCAGGTAAATATTTTCGATACCGGTGAACTCCATGTTGAAACCGGCTCCGAGCTCAAGCAATGCCGAAATACGGCCGTTGATCGTCAGATCGCCCGAAGTCTGATTAAGCACTCCCGTGATTATCTTAAGGATCGTCGATTTACCCGAACCGTTTGTTCCGATGATCCCGACAGTCTCGCCCTTAAACACGTCAAAGCTCACATCGTCAAGTGCGAAATGCTCACGCGAATGGATGTTGCGACCGATATGAAGCGCCTCTTTGAGACGGTCACGGTTCCTGTCGTAGAGCTTGTACACCTTCGAAACATGCGAAACGCTTATGGCAACTTCGTCCGAAATGTTGCCCTCACTCACATGGTCGGTATGCTCGCTGACGTTATTCGGTTGTTTGATTACATCAAGAAAATCACCCATATCGGCTTCCTACAAAACATCCGCAAAATGGATCTTAAGACGCTTGAATATGATCGCTCCGAAAGCGAACACACACATCGTCAGTATCCAGAAATATGCCGTGGAATAAAAGTTCTCCCAGAACCATACTTTATCGATGAACGCATCTCTGTATCCTTCAACGATATAGTTCATCGGATTGAGCTTGAATATGATGCGAAGCTTCGGGGACAGGGTCGTGATGTTCCACAATATGGGAGTGGCCCATATACCGACCTGTAACATGATCGAGATGATCTGTCCGAGGTCCCTGAAGAATATTATTATCGAGCAGGTTATGTAACAAAGGCCGAGCACGAAAATGAACATGCACGCGCTGTAGTAGAATACCTGAAGCGTATAAAGGTCGGGGAAATACCCGTAGCATGAAAACAGTATGAGCGTGAACACAAGGAAGAATGCATGAACGAAAAGTGCCGAGATTATCTTGATAATCGGCAGGATGCTTATCTTGAATACGACTTTTTTAACGAGATAGTTGTATTCGAGAAGTGCATTCGTTCCGTTTGACAAAGCTTCCGAGAAGAAGAACCACGGAACAATACCCGCGATCAGCCACAGAATATACGGGATGGTGATATCCCCCTTTACCGCAACGGCTCTCGAGGGAAGCGCCACCGAAAATACGAACCAGTACAAAAGAACCGTGATGACGGGCTGTACGAACGCCCACACGATACCGAGGTATGAACCGGCATACCTTGTCTTGAAATCGTTCTTTGCGAGCTTCCAAATAAGCTGTCTGTTCTGGAACAGTTCGATGGGAAGTATGACGATCTTGTCATACGTGAACAGAAATACGGTATAAATACCGATAAGGATAATGCAGGAAATGATCTTCTTGACCATTTCCTCCTTCGGATCCGCAAACTGATTGTGATGCAGGATTATGTATGCCAGGAGCAGAACCACAACTGCCGTGACTGTGGCAATGACGGTCTTCTTTCTTGTCATGTGAGCTCCTTAAGCGTCGGCCATTTCTTGTCTTTATCGGAGAAGATAAGCTCCATTCCTTGTGTCGGCCACTCGATACCTATGTCCGGGTCGTTATAAATGATACCGCCCTCATCGTTGGGGTGGTAGAGTTCCGTACACTTGTAGGTGAACTCGGCATAATCCGACAACACGAGGAATCCGTGTGCGAAATGTTTCGGAATGAAGAACATCTTCTTGTTCTCTTCGGACAGCCGCACGCTGTACCACTGTCCGAAGGTCTTTGATCCTTTTCTCATATCGACCGCAACGTCAAATACCTCGCCGCGTATCACCCTCACCAGCTTGTCCTGCGGATAGTTGATCTGAAAGTGAAGTCCTCTGATAACGCCCTTTTTGGAAGCCGACTGGTTATCCTGAACGAATTCGCAGTCGATACCGGCTTCTTTAAAATCCGCGCTGTTATACGTCTCCATAAAATATCCGCGGTTATCCCCGAACACTGTCGGTGTGATAACAAGCAATCCTTCTATCGGTGTGGTTTCAACGGTGATCTTTCCCATTGACGGTCTCCTGTCTGTATTAATATTTCAAAAAGCTCTTGTTCATGTCGACATTGCCGCTTATACCGTCGACATGGCCCTTTGATGTGTACTGCCATATATCGTAACGTCCGCTGTATGTAGGTCCGTTCGAATTATACTGTGCCAGCCATATCTTACATGAAAGCGATGAAGTGTTGATCTTCTCCGTCAGCCATGTCTTGTTCGCGTAAAGACCCGCTTTGTATCCGGCAGATCCTATCGTCTTGCAGAACGCCTGGATATTTGCCGTCCTCTCGGCAGGTGAGAGCGTATTGTAACCCGGTCTTGACGAACTCTCCACATCGAGGAACACGGGGTAGCTCAGGCCGTATCCGCTGCACAGTGCCGCACACATACTTGCCTCTTCTACTGCTTCGGCCTCGTTAAGGGCTGTCGAGAAGAAGTATACACCGACCTTAAGGCCTGCATTCTTGGCACCCTTGATATGGCTCTTGAAGTACGGATCCTCGATCAGTGCACCCGTGGATGCTCCTCGGTATCCGCATCTGATGATAACGAAGTCGACTCCCGATGCCTTAACGGAACTCCAGTTGATGCTCGGCTGGTACTTGGATACGTCTATACCGAGAACGCCAGATCCGGTGTTAAGAGATCCGTCCGAATTGAACTCGTACTC
>JAEEJD010000081.1 GCA_016281675.1 Lachnospiraceae bacterium | reverse complement strand
TCGGTGAGAGGGTTGGTCCTGTTACCGGAGATGCAAGCAACATAATCCTCTGGCTCCTTCTCCTCGTAGCATGTGCAGCTACGATCGTAGCAACAGTTGTTACAGGCAAGAAGAAAAAAGCAGCGAAGTAATCTGCAAAGAGGTAAATAAGCAATAAAAGGAAGCGTCCGCTTATGCGGGCGCTTCTCTTTGTCTTTTGTTATACTTGCGGAAAACGCTTGATTTTGCGGCGCGAATGTGGTAAATTACCATAGTGCGCGGATGATGAAGTATTATAAGCGCAGTTTTAACGGAGGTGCTATATGGGCGCATTTAGAGTTGTTCTTACAATTGTATTTATATTAGTGAGTGTTGCATTGTCAGCGATAGTTCTGATGCAGGAAGGCAAGTCCGCGGGACTCGGAGTCATCAGCGGTGCCGCAGATACATACTGGGGCAAGAACAAAGGTCGTTCGATTGAAGGTAAGCTTGAGAAGGGTACCAAGATCCTGGTCGTAGCTTTCATGATCATCGCGATCCTTCTGAATATGAACCTGTTCTAAACCTGTAGTAATAACGAAGACTTTGGGCACTCTCGGATATGAGGGTGCCTGTTTTATTTACAAAAGCGCATTGAGTATTATGAATATTTCAGAACGCAAAAAAAGAATAGTGGCGCTTGTGAACGATCCTGCTTTCGTTCCGATGAAGGAAAAAGAACTCGTTGTCATGATGCAGGTTTCGCCGGATGACCGTGCTCTTTTCAGGCAGTGCCTTGATGAGCTTGTGGCCGAGGGTGCGATCTCGGTCAGTAAACGCGGTAAATACAGTTTGCCTGTGAAGAAGACGATGGAAGGGATTTTCGCTGCAAGCGGGCATGGATACGGGTTCGTGCATGTTGATGGCGAGGACGGGGATTTCTTCATAAGCGAAAAAAATACCTGCAACGCGATGCACGGAGACAGGGTGCTTATAGACCCTTATGATCTCACACCGCGCCGGCGAAGGACCGGGAAAAGCCGCGAGGCTGTGGTAGTTCAGATCGTTGAACGTGCAACGGAGATCGTGGTCGGAACCTTTGAGGCCACAAAGAATCATTACGGATTCGTGATCCCCGATTCAAGCAGGATTGAGCGGGACATCTTTATCCCGACGGAGGATTCGATGGGTGCGGTGGACGGTCACAAGGTCGTTGTCAAACTGACCGATTACGGTGACGACAACAGGAGCCCGCAGGGTGTGATCGTTGAGATCCTCGGGCATGTCGGAGATCCGGGGATAGACATAATGGCGATCCTGAAGGCTTACGGTATCGAAACGGATTTTCCCGAGGAAGTTGCCAAGCAGGCGCAGCGTATTCCGCAGGAGCTTTCAGAGACGGATTATTCCGGCCGAGAAGATATAAGGGCCCTTGATATGGTCACGATCGACGGCGAAGACACCAAGGATATAGATGATGCGGTCAGCCTTGTCGTAAACGGCGACTGTTATGAGCTCGGCGTGCATATCGCGGACGTTACGCATTACGTCAAAGAGAATTCGGCTCTCGATAAAGAGGCCGCAAGACGCGGGACGAGCTGTTATCCGGTGGACCGCGTGATCCCGATGCTTCCGCATGAGCTCTGCAACGGCATTTGTTCTCTTAACGAGAGCGTTGACAGGCTTGCGCTGTCATGCTTTATGTCGGTGGACAAAAAGGGCGAGATAACGGACCACAGATTTGCTCTTACGGTTATCAACACGAACCATCGAATGACTTACGGAGAGGTTAACAGGATCATCACAGACCGCGACCGGGAGCTTATTTCGAAGTACTCCGATGTCGCAGGTATGTTGAATGATATGCACGAGGTTGCAAAGCTTTTACGCCTGCGGAGAAAATCACGGGGATCCATCGATTTTGACCTTCCGGAAACCGAGATAACGCTTGATGATAAGGGACATCCGGTTTCGGTTCATCCGCATGAGAGGAACAATGCAACGAGGTTGATCGAGGATTTTATGATAGCTGCGAACGAGACAGTGGCGGAGCATTTTTTCTGGGCTGATATTCCGTTCGTGTACAGGATCCATGAGAAGCCTGATATAGACAAGATAAAGAAACTTTCGACGTTTATAAGAAACTTCGGTTACGGGATAAAAGTAAAGGGTGACGAGATACATCCGAAGGAACTTCAAAAGCTCCTCGCGGGAATTGAGGATACGCCGGAGGAATCACTTATAAGTCGTCTGACACTGCGGTCGATGCAGCGAGCAAAATACTCAACCTGCTGCGAGGGGCATTTCGGACTGGCGCTTAAGTACTATTGCCACTTTACGTCCCCGATCCGCAGATATCCGGATCTTCAGATACATCGCATAATCAAAGAGTATATTAGCGGAAAGTTCGACGAGGATCGTATCGGCCATTACAGAAAGATACTTCCGGATGTGTGCAGCACGTCAAGTACGTGTGAGCGTGTCGCAGATGATGTGGAGCGTGAAGTCGATAAGCTCAAAAAGGCCGAATTCATGCAGGATCATATCGGAACCGTATATGAAGGTGTGATCAGCGGAGTGACAAATTGGGGATTATACGTGGAACTCCCCAATACCGTCGAGGGCCTGGTTCATGTTTCGAAGATAGAGGGTGACTATTTCACATACAACGAGGATACATATGAGCTTGTGGGCAGCAGTACCGGCCGCCGCTACGCTCTTGGTACCAAGATCCGCGTTATATGCAATATGGTTGACCTGGCCACGCGCTCGGTGGATTTTATCCTCGCGGATGATGTCAGCGCGCTCGACACGGACATATATTAATGGAGAACCGTCCCCAATTTCAAATGATTCCGTGATATAATTGAAACGGAAAGAAGCCGATATAAGATATGGGAAAAGAAAACAGCGGCATCAAACTGATCGCCAACAACAAAAAAGCATATCATGATTTTTTCATTGAGGAGAAGTACGAGGCCGGCATTGAACTGTCGGGTACGGAGATAAAATCACTTCGCCAGGGTAAGTGTAGCGTGAAGGAATCGTACATCGGTATCGAGAACGGTGAAGCGTTTATATACGGTATGCACATACCGCCGTATGAGAAGGGGAACATCTTCAACAAGGATCCGCTCCGTACACGGAAGCTTCTTCTTCATAAACAGGAGACAAGAAAGCTTCTCGGGAAGCTGACGGAAAAAGGATACACGATCGTTCCTTTGCAGGTGTACCTTAAAGGGAGCCTATGCAAAGTGGAGATTGGCCTTGCCAAAGGTAAGAAGTTATACGACAAACGTGAATCAATCGCGGCAAGAGATCAGAAGAGGGAGGCAGAGAGAGATTATAAGATCAGTATTAGATAGATATCGGAGCGTCGCGCATTAGAATCGCCTTCGGCGATGAGCGCTCCGCGTGAAGTAAGGGATATTCCCACTTTGTGGGCCCCTCCTTCCTTCAGGGCCTGTACCGGTTTCGACGGGGGTTCAGAACTTAAGATAGCCATCCGCGGCCTCATACCGCGTCAACAAATGAGAAACTTAAATTTAAACGCAGACAATAGTTACGCGTTCGCAGCCTAAGCGCTGCGTGTCGCCCGCAGGTAGCCTACTGCTTGCGGATACGGCATCAATCAGGTAGGGAACTTCACCCGCAAAGCTTTGAGCGGGCGGAAGAAACATG
>JAEEJD010000080.1 GCA_016281675.1 Lachnospiraceae bacterium | reverse complement strand
ATCGTAGTCTCGGCGGTACTCGCTTTCCTTCTCGACAAGTTCATAATCGTCAACGCGAAGATACCTTCGGCTTCGATGGAGCCCACCATAATGACCGGTGACAGGCTTATCGGCAATCGTCTCGCATATATCAATGACGATCCGCAGCGTGGGGATGTTGTGATCTTCCTTTATCCCGACAATGAAAAAGAATACTTCATCAAGCGTGTCATAGGACTTCCCGGTGAGACCGTTAACATCAAAGACGGCCAAGTCTACATCAATGATTCGGCCGAACCTTTGGATGAATCCGCATATCTTCACACGGTTCCGCTGGGTGACTTCGGACCGTACAAAGTGCCTGAAGGCGCATATTTTATGATGGGTGATAACAGGAATAATTCCATGGATTCGAGATTCTGGAATCTGAAGTATGTGTACAAAGACAAGATCCTCGGAAAAGCCTGGGTAAGATACTTCCCGGATCCGGAGAGAATCTATTAGCTTACCGTACCCGCTCAAGCGGCGCTCTGCCCGGCACGACCTTCGGTCTTGCCATCTACCTGCACAGTCTATATAACTGCATTATCTCATCGCCCCGTGCGAACCCTTCGTTAAATGCGCTTGCTGATCCGGCACAAACACCGAGACACAACGCATCTTCCATGTTCCCGTTTTCAAGATAACCCGCAAGGAATCCGGCAACCATCGAATCTCCGGATCCGACCGTATTTACCACTATTCCCGCAGGCGCAGGTCTTGAATATACATGTCCGTCTTCGGTGATCAGAACGGCACCTTCTTCTCCCATCGATGTCAGAACGTTTCTCGCTCCCTTGTCCTGAAGGCGTTTTGCCGCATCGCTTATCGCACGAATGTCATTCGGTGCGAAGTTCTCATGAAACAGTTCGGACAGTTCCTCGATATTGGGTTTGATCAGAAACGGATGATAACACAGCGCGTTTACGAGCGCCTCGCCGGTCGTGTCGAGAATGACCTTCGTATCTCTGTACGGCAACTCCGAAATGAATGTCGCGAACGTGTCGTTTTCCATATTGGCTGTCGCAGCACCCGCAAGTATCAGTATGTCGTCCTTATCTATCTGCGCAATCCTGTCACGAAGCGCACGCATGCTGACCGCATCAACGAACGGTCCGGGGGCGTTCACCTCGGTCTCTTCTATTCCGTGAAACTTGATATTGATCCTCGAATACCCTTCGGGAAGATGAACGAAGTTCGTGTGAATCCCCATCTTCTGGAGTCCCTCTTCGATCTCCCTTCCGGTAAATCCCGCAACAAATCCGAGAGCGGTATTCTCTATCCCGAGTTCCTTGAGAACCTGTGATACGTTAACGCCCTTCCCCCCGTACATGTACGAGTCCTTTCTCATCCTGTTGATCTTGCCCGTCTCCAGGCCGTCAACGGTCACGAGATAATCGATGGACGGATTGTAGGTCAGTGTATAGATCATTCTTCTTCCTCACCCTCATTGCTGCTCGGAACGTATCCGAGATACTGCATCCTTCTGTAGACCTGCTCTCCGAGAAGTCTGTGATACAGTTTGTTTCCGTGCACATAGTCACGTCTCAGCGACGAAGGTATCTCTCCCTTTCTTATATCGGCCTTGTCCTGCTCGGACGGTTCGACCCCCGCATCGGCAAGTCCGTAGTTGAGCATATATTTTCTTATATCGACAAAGTGTTCTCCGAATTCATTCGCAAGCGCTTCATTGACCGCATCTATCTCCGGGATCCCTCCCGCGTATGTCAGTCCGACGATTATGTATTTCTCACACTTCGCCGCTTCGAGCATCGCGCGCTCCGTCGCGATCAGATTCCTGACGCTCTTGGAATCCGGAAGATCGTTCGTTCCGGCAAATATAACAAGTATGTCATCGGGCTTCGAATCGTTCATGCCGAACGTCTTGAACTGTGTTCCCTCTTCGACCGCGATCCTCTCGCCCTTTGTTTTCCTCTGGAAATAATATGAACCGTTGAGCTGCTGCAGCTCACCTTCTATACCGTTGATCGAGCACGGATTGACTCCGCCGTCGCCATAATCAAGAAAGAATACGTGCCCGTTATTCTCGGTTCTTAAAAATATCGGGATAAGGTTTGTATCGGATGGAATGACCGTAGCCTTGACGTTTACGCGCACTCCGCCTTCACGCATGGCTATCATTGCCGCATTCTCGGATTCGACTCCGTAATTGACGACTTCGCATCCCGACAGATCACGCAGTATGTCCGGAAACGCACTCTTGCCGTCAATCGAAACGGTCAGCGAATCTCCCCAGCAGACTATCCGCGGGATCAACCCGCGAAAATCACTTCCGGGCTCTACCGGCCCGTGATACAGGTGCTCTTCCTCTTCCGTGATCGGAACGATCACATCCTCTTCTTCCGTCTCTTCAGAGGCTTTACCGGAATCGTCCTTCTCATCGGATACAACAGGCGCGGCGGTCGGCTCCGGGTTCGTCTCCTCGGTCTTCGCCACCGTTCTTTCCTGTGCCTTCCCCGCGTGAACACGAAGAGTGATGAACGCTGTCATCGCAAGTATGAAAAACAGATAAGTAAATACGGTCTTCCTCATAACTATATGATTATACCATATTTTGTGTCTTATTTGAAATTAAATACAAAACACAGGGGAGACCCTGTGTTTTGACGTCTATTTCTTCTCTATGTATTTTCTTAATGTGTCTTTGACTTCGTCCCGGTCGATTCCCATCGCCAGGGCTATTTCTTCGTACAGTCTGTTCTCCGCTATCCTGAAGTACCTCTCGTCTATCGCCGTCGACTTCTTACCGCTCTCTATCCTGGCCTTGCGTCTGAAGTACATCGTTTTTATGATCCGTATCAGTTTTCTCGGATCCTTGGAGTTTACCGCATTCTTGTATTCAAGCTCACGCTTCTTCTCGTCAGAAATGTTGATCTGATCGAGATCGTCTATCTCTTTCATGAGCTTCTTGACTTCTTTCTTGTCAAGCGCGAAACGGAGCGCATTATCGTCTCCGTCTACGGGAACATATATCGTTGCCGCATTATCGAAGCACGGACGAAGGGTGTAATATGCTCTGTTGGCAACTGTTTTGCCCATTCCGGCAAGGGGACCGATCTTCTCGACCGTACACACACCGTTACTGCAAACAACCGTATCACCTACACTGAACATATTAACCTCCTACATTATTTTGAAAAAGCAAAAACAAAACGCGTTCAATACACATTTTACATCACAATTTCAAAAAATGTAAGTGGAAATTTCTGAAAATACTGTGCTTCGTGAATGATTTTCCGACTACTTACAAGTTGTTGTGGACTAACATGATCAAAACACAACATATAGATAAAAAAGCGAGGTTCGACGTACGTCGAACCTCGCTTTTAGGTTATATGTCTGATTAATCCAGCTGGAACTCGCCTACGATATCCTGCAGCTGTACTACGCAGTTCTTGCTTTCTTCTACAAGACCGCTCGTCTCGCTTGTGCGTGATACCATGTCGGTCGTCTTCTCTGCGATATCCGTAACGCCGACGGTAGATTCACCGACGGTTGATGTGATACCGGAGATCGCATCACTGATCTTGGCGATCGAATCGGTAAGGTTAATGATCGATTCGTGAACGTCGTTCATGCTCTCTTTGAACTTAACGGCATCATCGTTATACTGCTCGCTGACCTGCGCGAATTCAGCATAGTCCGCAAGTACCGTCTCTTCAAGGAATGCTCCTGTTTCGGTAAGACATCCCGACATGTTGCTCACGGCCGCATTGACTTCATCGACTATGTTGTTGATATCTGCAACGGTTGTTGATGTCTGGTTAGCAAGATTACCGATCTCGGTAGCGACAACGGCAAATCCGCGTCCGGCCTCGCCGGCTCTTGCT
This sequence comes from Lachnospiraceae bacterium, assembly GCA_016281675.1. Next base: position 1,276 of record JAEEJD010000080.1, on the reverse strand, counting down.
GCTTCGATCGAAGCGTTAAGTGCGAGAAGCGATGTCTGTGAAGAGATCGCCATGATCGAATCGGTAAGTGCATTGATCTTATCAACAGCCTTGGAATCTTCGATGGCCTTGTCGGAACGAAGCTTAACCGACTCGTACTTTTCTCTTGTAGTGTTTGCCGCATGTACGGTCTTCTCACGAAGCTCTGCGGCTCTGTCCATAACTTCTTTTGAAAGTGTATCGCCCGCTTCCGAAAGAGCCTGTATGTCTTCGGCACCTGTCTTCATGTAACCGATGTTCGCATAAATGCTCTCAGCCGTAGCCGATGTCTGCTGCATTCCTGCCGCAAGTTCTTCCGTCGTTGCGGAGTTGTCGGTACACATTGAATTAACAACATTCGTAACATCCTCAAGCTGATCGACGTTTCCGTTGATACGTGTTGAAGCTTCGTCTATGCTGGCAACCATTCTTCTGAGATTTGTACGCATTCCCTGAACGGCTCTTGCCATAACACCGTTCTCGTCGTGACGTGCACAAAGCTTTGCAGAGTTGGGATTATGTCTGAAGTCGAATTTGCTCGTCCTGTCCATGATAACGGTGATCTGTTTGATGGGCCTGACGATTAAGATACTCATCGCATATGCTGCTCCGAGTGATAACAGGACCATAACTGCAGCAACGATGATACCGATGTTCCTGATCCTGTTCATCGGTGCAAGAGCGACATCCTCATCCGCAGAGATAACAAGGATCTGACCTTTGTTCGTTATCGCATAACCTGCGTATTTGTATGATCCCTTATAAAGATATCTCGCAACTCCGTCCTCAGGCGTTTTACCTGCCGCAAACTCTGCAACAAGTCCCTTAACAACCTCGTTTTCGACCGGTGAGCCGATCTTCTCCGCAGTCGGATGATACAGCATCGTTCCGTCGTTGGATACGAGATATGCGTATGATCCTTCTATCGTTGATATTCCTACATCACCGAGTGCGGCTTTATAGAAATCCGCATTGACGGCCGAAGGAGTCTTGCGGTTTAACAGATCTCTTTCCGCCTTGGAAACGTACTCGATATAGTCGAGCGTAACGCTTATGATCTCGTCCTTGGCTTTATTGATGAATATCACCGTGCAAACCGTGACGGTCACGGTAACGCATATGAGCACAAGGAGCATGATCTTTGCTGCGATGGATTTGACAAATGAAACTTTGTCGTTATCCGATTGTTTTTTGGATTTTGATCCCATAATTAAGCCCTCTCCTGTTACTAATAAATAGTGAGAAAATTATACATTAT
>JAEEJD010000079.1 GCA_016281675.1 Lachnospiraceae bacterium | reverse complement strand
GGGTGGAGGCTTTTCTTCGACTTAATGATCCCGATTTCGGTCAGATCAGGCCGGATATTCTGATCGGTGAAGCGGAGAGGCTTAATTCGATACATGCCATCACGACATATGTTATCGAAGAGGCATGCAAATTCGTATCAATGCCCGAATTCCTTCTTATGGGGCTTGATTTCATAGAGATCAATCTGTCGCCCGTTCAGTGCATGTGGAGCGATCTTCTGACAGTGATACTCTCCACGATGAAAAGCTATAACGTTCAGGCAAAGAATATATGCTTTAACATAACGGATGTGGACGGAAAGGATCTGTTCGAGAAGATGTGCGACAATATAGACGCCCTCGCTCAGATAGGCTTCTGTATATACATGGATGATTTCGGCGCGGGAATATTCGAGGTTGAGCGTATCGCGCAGATGCCGCTTTCCGGGATAAAGCTTGACAGGACATTTGTCCGTGAAGGGATCAAAGGGGAAGGAATGGCGGTGTTTGAAGGGAGTCTGCGCATGATAGGCGATCTTGCGATCGATCCGGTCGCGGTCGGCGTCGAGGATGAGGAAATGAAGAAACAGCTTGAGGATCTCGGCTGTAACTATATGCAGGGTTATTATTTCTGCGAACCGCTTGATAAGAACGAACTGATCAAATTCATTCTGATGAGATAGGGTAGTGTTATGGGAACTGATGTAGCAGCATATGATTATTGTGCAGTGGTGCTTCTCCTGATCGTGGTCGTATATTATTTCCGCACGACCGTTCGTGGGACGTACAGGACACTCATAATGGCTCTTATAGTCATCGCGACTATAGTAGCCGCCGCATGCGATGCCACAAGAGTAAGATTTGCCGGACTTGATTCCGTAACCGACCTCAGGCTTATCAGTGTCAATATCGCATATATGTTTTCGCTTGCGGTGATTCCTCCGCTGTTCCTTCTTTATGTTCTGGCAACGACCGATATGTGGCATAAGCTTACACGCCTGTGGATCAGGGTTATACTCTGTGTGCTTCCGATGTTGATCTATGTCCCTGTACTTGTAGCGGCGTATTTCTATCCTATAGTGTTCGAGATCGTTCCGGGAAGAGATCTTGTATATCACTGGGGGTATTACCTCGGGTATTTCATATTTGCTCTGTATATGCTGATCACGTTTTTCTTCATCAGGAGAAATGTCATGCCGATCGATCTGAAGAGATATTACGTGCTTCTGGCTCCGATCGTTATAGTCCTGTCCGGGATGCTTCTGTCATTGGTCATTCCGAAACATCATATAGTCTGCTTTACGATAACCATGTGCATAATGACGCTCATACTGATAAACAAGAGAGTAGAGGATTCCATTGATCCTTCTACGGGGATGCATACATATAAAGTGTTTGCCGAAGACATGGATACCAATTTCAAGAGCGGCAAGCAGATGGAGATAATACTTCTCAACATCGTTAACTTCAAGTATGCCATGAGGATGGTCGGATATGATGCGATGCTCTCGATGATGTCGCCCGTGTCCTCCGAGATACTGCGCACCATGAAGAAGTATCATGCGCAGTTCATGTGCTATTACAACGGGGACGGAAAGTTTGCTATAGAACTGTCCAAAAAGCATTTTGCGTTTGCGGCCGAGATAGCCGATGAGATTGGACGGACGATCAGGCAGAACATCAGGATGGAAATATCCGATTTCGAACTTGAGATCAACACATGCCTTGTTGTATGCCCCGATGATATTTCGGATATCAATTCGCTGTTCATGCTGATAACCGATCTTGACAAAGCTGAAGCACAGGGCAAGGTCGTATCGGCTTCAAGTATAACCGCAACGGATGATTTTAAACTCAAAAAAGAGATGTCGGCGATAATCGAGCGTGCGCTCACGAACCATTATTTCTCGGTGTTCTATCAGCCGATATTTGATACGAAGACCGGAAAGTTCTCTTCGGCCGAAGCACTTCTGCGTCTGAGAGATCCAAAGTACGGATATATTTCTCCGGGACTGTTCATACCTATCGCCGAGAAGAACGGAGCAATTCATTCGATAGGAAGTTTTGTTCTTGAAGAGGTCGTTAAGTTCATAGCGTCTCCCGATTTCGAAATGCTTGGTGTTGATTATATCGAGATCAACCTGTCTGCGATGCAGTGTCTTCGCAGCGACCTTGCGGAAGAGATCATAAGCCTGTGCGGCAGATACAACGTAGATCCTTCGAAGGTCAATCTGGAGATCACGGAAACTGCGAGTGCGTATTCCCAGTCAAAGCTGTACGGCAATATCTCGACACTTTCGGAACACGGATTTACATTCTCTCTTGATGATTTCGGTACGGGGTACAGCAATCTTATGAGAATTGCGTCTCTTCCGCTTGATATAGTAAAGCTTGACAGGGCCTTTGTTATCATGGAAGAGAGCGGAGGTCACCATGTCATCATAAGGAATCTCATAGAGATGTTAAAGGACATGAAGATGAAAGTTGTTGTCGAGGGAATAGAGACAAAAGAGATGCTTGATTCGTTTGTGGATATGGGCGTTGATGAAGTTCAGGGATACTATTTCTCAAGGCCGCTCACAAAACAGGCTTATATCAGATTCCTGAAGGAGAAGGCTACGGCCTGACCGAAGGTGCTGATCGTCCATAAAAAGTTGGAAAAATTAAAGGATTTCTGATATTATAATATCAGGAAGAAGGAGGAGACAAAATGCTTGCGACACTAATTCCTTTATTTGACGGAAATACGGCGGTATGTGCATATTCGCTGTTTGCGCAGAAAGAGAACTATCTGCGTAATCCCAGTATGCTCGGTACGGGTTCTCTTGACGGAGCCGGTGCAATTCTCGGACTTGAGGTTGTAGAGAGTCTCGGTGCGGGAACACTTGCCGATAATCAGGAAGTTTTTGTAGAACTTTCCAAGATATCAATATTCTCTCCGATAGAGGAAAATTGTTCGATGCCTCATGAGAAGGTCGTTCTGCTGTTTGATCATTCGATACCTGCGGATCAGATGTACATCAAGAGGCTTCAGCAGCTCAAGTTCATGAACTACAAGCTGGCGATCAGGAAGCTTGCGATAGAACAGTTTGAAGAATACGCACCGATACTTCAGCTTCTTGACTATATCATGCTCGACTACAAGAAGATCAACATGGTGGCTGCAAGGAACTTCTTCTCAAAAGTATATCCCGACATCAAGCTGATCGCGGTAAACGTCGATTCGTTTGAGGATTTTGAGGAACTTGCCAAGGGCGGTGCCTACTCTCTGTACGAGGGTGATTTTTACAGACTTCCCGTAACAAAGGGATCGACAAAGGTAGCTCCTTTGAAGGTCAACTACATAGAACTTCTGAAGATAGTCAACAACCCCGATTTTGAGCTGACGAAGGCGGCGGATGTCATCGGAAGAGATACGGCTCTTGTTATTGAACTTCTCCGCATGGTCAACCACATGGCTATCAATTCCGAGATAACATCAATAAGACATGCGGCTGCAATGCTCGGACAGAAGGAACTGAAGAAGTGGATCAATGCGGTCGTTTCACATGAACTGTGCGCCGACAAGCCGAACGAGATCACAAGGCTTTCGCTTCTTCGCGCTAAGTTTGCGGAGAATCTGGCCCCCACATTCGAGATGGCTGCACTTTCATCCGAACTGTTCCTGATGGGTCTGTTCTCGGTACTTGATATCATCCTTGACAAGCCTATGAAGGAAGCGCTTCAGATGGTCAACGTATCCAAGGAGATCACGGAAGCTCTCGTAGACAAGAAGGGCGATCTTGCCAAGGTATTTGAGTTCATCTCATTCTATGAGATAGCCCAGTGGTCCGAACTTTCCAGACAGATGATCGTTTACAATATCAACGAAGCTCCCGTATACGATGCATATGTCGATGCACTTGCATGGTACAGGGATCTGTTCGGTAATGTTGAGGACAAGAAGTGATACGGGATCGACGCGGCCTATGATGGGGTATGAGATTACATCAATCGAAGATAACCGGATCTATATAAAGCACGATTATCGGGATGAACTGGACGGTTTCATACTGCTGCTCAAGAGTATAGAAGGGGATATCGGCGGCAGGATAATACAGATGGACGGAGATGATATCCGGTACATGATCCAGAATGACCCTTATGATCTTGTATTTAAATGGGATGTTACATCGGGAACGGCGGTGATCGTTCCGGACGGAACGGACATAGATGCGGTCATCAGATTACTCGAAGACCATTTCGATAAGCTTAATAACTGATAACGGGCTCCTTCGTCTTCGGAGGAGCTTTTTCTTACGGACAAAATGAGTGAACAGTACGCCGATATAATCGTTGACATATCGCATGAGAATCTTGATCATACTTTTTCCTACAGGATTCCGGAGGAGCTGTCGGATTCGGTTTCGATAGGAAGCCGTGTTGTCATTCCTTTCGGCTCTTCAAACCGAAGGATTAACGGATTTGTTCTCGGAATATCCGACACTTCGCAGTTTGATCCGGCAAGGACCAAAGAGATCATTTCGGTAACCGGCGACGACTCGCTCGTCGAGCAGAAACTTATCCGTCTCGCATACTGGATGAAGAGCAGATACGGGTCCACGATGAACCGTGCGCTTGCGACGGTGCTTCCGGTCAGAAAGAAAGTAAAAGCGATCGAGAAGCGTGACGTTGTACTTCTTTTGCCTAATGACGAGGCGGCAAAGAAACTTGAGTTTTTCAGGAAAAAACATATGGTCGCAAGAGCGAGGCTTCTCGAGGAACTCATAAAAGAACATTCCATCGATCACAGACTTGTTACCGGAAAACTCAACATATCAACCGCAACCGTAAAAGCGCTTTGCGAACAGGGTATGATCGAAGTGAGCGCTAAGCGTATATACAGAAATACCGTAAACAGTGAGAAACTTTTGCCGCCGGTCGAACTTCTTCCCGAGCAAAAAAGTATAGCTGATGATTTTCGCGAAGAGTACGAAAACGGGATAAGGAATACATATCTGCTGTACGGAATTACCGGAAGCGGCAAGACCGAAGTCTACATGGAGATGATAGCGGACGTTGTATCGAGTGGCAGGCAGGTTATCGTGCTGATCCCCGAGATCTCGCTTACATACCAGACCGTGATGAGGTTTTACAAACGGTTCGGTGACAGGGTATCGACGCTTCATTCGAGACTGTCCGACGGAGAGAGATACGATCAGTTCGAGCGTGCCAGAAAGCACGAGATCGACATAATGATCGGGCCGCGCTCCGCACTGTTCACGCCGTTTGACAACCTCGGACTTATAGTCATAGACGAGGAACACGAGCATACATACAAGAGTGATCAGATGCCCAAGTACCATGCGCGTGAAGTCGCGACGCAGCTTGCACGCCTTCACGGGGCATCGGTTGTTCTGGGAAGCGCAACGCCATCGGTTGAATCATATAATGCCGCCCTTTCGGGCGAGTACAAGATGTATGTCCTGGACAGACGTGCAAAAGGCGCTATACTTCCGTCCGTTACGGCGGTTGATCTCAGGGATGAACTGAAGAACGGAAACAGGAGTATCTTTTCCGCAAAACTTAAGGAAGCGATCGGACAGAGACTTTCACAAAACGAACAGGTAATGCTCTTTTTAAACAGGCGGGGATATGCCGGATTCGTATCATGCAGATCATGCGGTGAAGTCGTTAAGTGCCCGCATTGTGATGTATCGCTCTCCAAGCACAGAAACGGCAAACTGGTCTGTCATTACTGCGGGTATGAACAGAGCGCGGTAAAGGTCTGCGGCAAATGCGGCTCCACAATGATCGGGCAGATGGGTATCGGGACCGAGGCCGTCGAAGAGCAGATAAAGGAACTGTTCCCGTATGCGTCGGTGCTTCGAATGGATGCCGATACAACAAAGCAGAAGGGCGATTACGAGTCGATACTCTCGACGTTTGCGAACCGTGAGGCCGATATACTCGTCGGCACGCAGATGATAGTCAAAGGGCATGATTTTCCGTATGTCACACTTGTCGGAATACTTGCGGCCGATATGTCGCTTAATGCCAACGACTACAGGGCCGGTGAGAGAACATTCCAGCTTCTGGTGCAGGCCGCAGGCCGTGCGGGTCGCGCGCAGAGGCAGGGCGAAGTCATAATCCAGACATACAGACCCGATCACTATGCGATCCAGGCGGCTCTCAGGCAGGACTACAGGGCATTCTTTGATGAAGAGATGGTTTACAGGACGGCTTTGTCGTATCCGCCCCGGGGCCATATGCTGGCAATTATCACGGAAAGCCGGGATGAGATCGAGGGAGTGAACTTCTCGGATGCATTGGCACGCACGATCGCGGATGTTATAATAGGCAGAGCTGTGATGATAGGTCCGACCGCGGCTTCGATAGGTAAGATAAAAGACATTTACAGGCGGATGATCTATATAAAGAGCCGGGATATCGATCTGATGACCGGTGTTAAGGACGTGGCTGAATCGTTCTTTGACGAATACAAAAACAAAGGCCTGAGGATCAGTTTCGATCTTGATCCCATGAACGGCTATTAAGGAGGAAATATGGCACTCAGACAGATTAGGGAAATGGGAGATCCGTGCCTCGGTAAAGTATGCAAACCCGTTAAGGAAGTTAACGGCAGGACCCGCGATCTTATAGGCGATCTACTCGAGACGATGTATGATGCGGAAGGCGTCGGACTGGCGGCGCCGCAGGTCGGTATATTAAAGAGGATAGCGGTCATAGATGCAGGAGAGGAATATCAGGAGGAACCTCTGATCCTGATCAATCCCGAGGTGCTTGAAACGGACGGAGAGCAGACCGATTATGAGGGATGCTTAAGTGTTCCCGGTAAAGTAGGAAGAGTCACAAGACCGTCTTACGCCAAGGTTAAGGCATATGATATCGACATGAACGAGTATGTTGTCGAAGGCGAGGATCTTCTGGCAAGGGCGCTGCTTCATGAGATAGAACATCTTGACGGACATATGTATGTCGAAAAGGTAAGCGGTCCGCTCCTTACGAATGAGGAACTTGCCGAGATATTAAAGGCACAGGAAGAGGAAGACAGTCAGGAACAGGAATAGACATACAAGATGAAGATACTGTTTATGGGAACCCCCGATTTTGCCGCGGGTATCCTCGAGGCTATAGTACAAAGCGGCCGGCATGAAGTGGTGGCGGCGGTCACCCAGCCGGATCGCCCGAAGGGCAGGAGCAAAGAACTTGTTGCAAGTCCGGTCAAAGAATTTGCCGAAAAGCACGGCATACCGGTACTTCAGCCCGCAAAGATCAAAGAAGCCTCTGAAGTTTTAAAACTGAAGAGCATTGATGCGGACATTTATGTGGTGGCAGCGTTCGGACAGATACTGTCCAAAGAGATACTGGATATCCCGAAGTTCGGGTGTATAAACGTTCACGCATCGCTTCTTCCCGAGTATCGCGGGGCCGCACCTATCCAGTGGGCGATCGCGGACGGTAAAAAGGTTACGGGCGTTACTATCCAGCAGATGAATGAGGGGGTCGATACCGGAGACATCATCTCGACATCCGAAGTAACCGTAAGAGACGACGAGACGGGTGAATCGCTGTTTGACAGGCTTATGGAAGCCGGAGAGGCTCTTATCACCGATACGCTCGACCTTATAGAAAGCGGAAAGGCCAGTCCGGTTCCTCAGGATGAGTCGAAAGCGACATATGCGAAGATCCTGAAGAAAGAAATGGGATGTATTGATTTTGCACGAAGTGCCGAAGAGATCGAAAGAACGGTACGTGCATTTACACCGTGGCCCGGAGGATATACTTACCTTGACGGAAAGATGCTGAAGTTCATCAAATGCTCTGTCGCCTCCACGACGGGAAGTAAAGAGATCGGGACGGTCACGGCCGTGTCAAAGGATGAGATCCTGATCGCCTGCGGCGAAGGGACGCTTGCGGTAAGCGAGCTTCAGCCGGAAGGTAAGAAGAAGATGTCGGTTCATGACTATCTTCTCGGTAAACCGATAAGCGTCGGAACGAAGTTCGGATCCCGATAAACAGTTCAAACAGTCAGCGATAAACGGAGGTTAATATCATGATCACGAATTCATATTATGGCGGATATTTTGACTCAAGTTATATTCTTGTGCTTATCGGAGCCCTGCTGTGCCTTGTCACATCGGGTATCGTAAAGGGAACGTTTAACAAGTACGCGAAGGTCGCTTCCACGCTCGGAATGACCGGAGCCGAAGTTGCACAGGCCATACTTCACAAGAACGGAATATATGACGTAACGGTGCAGCGTGTTGCGGGAAGTCTTACGGATAACTTCAATCCCTCAGCCAAGACCGTCAATCTCTCCGAGAGCGTATACGACAGCTCAAGTATTTCGGCGATAAGCGTTGCGGCTCATGAGTGCGGACACGCCATGCAGCATGACGAATCATATTTTCCGCTCGCGGTCAGGAGTGCGATTCTTCCGGTCGCAAACTTCGGATCGAAATTCGGCCTGTGGATCGTGATCGCAGGCGTGATCATCAGTTTTTTCAGGCCGCTCATATTTATCGGCGTTCTTCTGTTCGCGTTCGGCGTGCTGTTTCAGATCGTAACGCTTCCTGTTGAATTCGATGCATCGAAGAGGGCACTGGCAACCTTGTCGGAGATGGGTTATCTTAATGAAAGCGAGATGACCGGTGCTCGGAAAGTTCTTAAAAGCGCGGCTATGACGTATGTCGCATCCGCTGCCGCTTCGATCCTTTCACTGATCCGTATCATACTCATTGCTCAGGGAGGCAGGAGAAGCCGTGACTGACGCCAGGCGTATCGTATATGATGCGCTTCTTCTGGCGGAAGACAAAGAGGCCACCTTCCGGCTTGCATCGGATGTCCTTGACAAGTATTCCTATCTGGACCAGTCAGACAGAAGCTTTATCAAGAGACTCATAGAAGGCGTGACCGAGAGACGAATAACACTCGATCACGTTATCTCATCTTACAGTTCGATACCGGTTTCCAAAATGAAAAAGCAGATAAGGACCCTTCTGCGGATGGGAACATATCAGCTGCTGTTTATGGACGGGACCGCTGACCATGCCGCAGTGAACGAGACCGTAAAGCTTGCAAAGAAGACGGGGTTTGTGAGGCTGGCGGGATTCGTTAACGGGGTACTCAGAAGCATTTCGACAAACAAGGATTCCATTCCGTGGCCGGATGAAGCAGGCGATCCGGTAAAGTATATGTCGGTCATGTATTCCTGTCCGGAATGGATCGTATCAAAGCTTATAAAAGAACAGGGCAGCAAGAATGCCGAGGATATTCTGAAACTGTCGGTCAGCACACGCGCCGTGACGGCAAGGGTCAATCTTTCCAAAACGAGCGTTAAGGCTGTTACGGACGGAGGCTGCGCGGTCGCATCGGATATTTGCGACTGCGCCGTAGTACTCAAGGATTATGACAATATCACCGGTATTCCGGCATTTATCGACGGAAGCATAATCATACAGGACTTAAGTTCCATGCTCGCGGTGATCGTGGCCGGAATAAAAGAGACCGACACGGTACTCGATCTGTGCGCATCCCCGGGGGGAAAATCACTTCACGCGGCCGATCTGGCAAAGCGCGGAAGAGTTATATCGTGCGATGTTTCGGAGCGGAAGATCTCAAAGATAAAGGAAAACGCTTTAAGGTGCGGATTTGACAACATAGATATACGGATTTCGGATGCGACCGTTTACAACGAAGAGTTTGAAGAGACGGCGGATGTTGTCATAGCGGACGTCCCGTGCTCCGGACTCGGCGTGATGGGACGCAAGAACGATATCAAGTATAATATCACCGAGGAGTCTATACTGTCCCTTACGACTCTTCAGAGACAGATACTTGAAAATGCGGCAAGATACGTCAAAAAGGGTGGGACGCTGTTATTCTCGACATGCACGTGCTCGGAATGCGAGAACAACGATAACGTCCGTTATCTGACAGAGGAATGCCACTTAAAGAGCGTTGATTTCCATGATGATATCCCGGACGTCCTGAAGAATGATACCGCAAGGGAAGGCTATCTTCAGTTGTACGGCAGGGATGGAATAACAGATGGTTTCTTTATGGCCAAGTTTGAAAAATGACCGGAAAGACAGATATAAGATCATTAACATACGATAAGCTTCGAGCCGGGATTGAAAAACTCGGTGAAAAGGGTTTTCGCGCGGATCAGGTATTTGACTGGCTGCATGCGAAAGGAGCGGATGATTTTTCTAAGATGAGCAATCTCTCCGAGAACCTTAGAAGGCGGCTTTCCGAAGAGTACAGGATAGATTCGGTTAAACCCGTGGATGTTCTGGTCTCATCGGACGGAACCAGGAAATACGTTCATGCACTGTATGACCAAAATGTGATCGAGACCGTGCTCCTGAAGTACGATTACGGTAACACCGTATGCATCAGTTCGCAGGTCGGATGCCGTATGGGCTGCGGATTCTGCGCATCAACGATAGACGGGCTGGTCCGGGGACTTGAGGCCGGGGAGATGGAAGCCCAGATCAGGTCGGTGGAAGAGGATACAGGCGAGAGGATCAGCCATGTAGTTGTCATGGGTAGCGGAGAGCCGCTCGATAATTACGATGCGTTTACGGACTTTGTCGACATCATAACCGACAAAAGAGGCAAGAATCTTAGTATCCGAAACATCACGGCAAGTACATGCGGTCTTGTGCCGCAGATCCGGGAACTGGCTGCAAGAAAGTACGGTCTGACGCTCGCTCTTTCGCTTCATGCGGTCACGGACGAAAAGAGGCGGCAGATAATGCCGATCGCCAAAAAATATCCGCTTAGTGAGGTTTTTGACGTATGCCGGTATTACTTTGCCGAGACGGGACGCCGAATAACGCTCGAATACAGCCTTATTTCGGGCTTTAACGACGGAGATGACGACATGGATGGCCTTGCCGCCATAGCGCGCGATCTCGGGGCCCATGTAAACCTTATATGCGTCAATCCGATCGAAGAGAGAGAATACCTGCCAACAAGCCGAAAAAAGGCGCTCGCACTCAAAAATAAACTTGAAAAAAACAATATAAATGTTACTATAAGAAGGGAAATGGGGCGCGATATTCAGGGGGCCTGCGGTCAACTGCGTCGCAATTTCCTAAAAAGCAATTTGGGAGATCCGAATGTTTAAGACTTATTCAATGACGGATATCGGAAGAAGAAGAAAGCTTAATCAGGATACTGTCTATTCCTGTGAGCATCCTCTCGGCAATCTGAACAATCTGTTCATAGTTGCGGACGGAATGGGAGGACACAAGGCAGGTGATTACGCTTCGGCTTATACCGTAAAAGCTATCGAGCGCGAGGTCGAGGTGTGCGAAGACAAGTCGCCGATCAAGATACTCCGTGAAGCCATAACCGTAGCCAATATGGAGATATACGAAAAGGCGTCGACGGAAGCCGATTTTGCAGGAATGGGAACGACTGTTGTAGCTGCGACGATCAGCGACGATGTACTTTATGTTGCGAATGTCGGCGACAGCAGACTGTATCTTATAGATAAGGCCATTACGCAGGTGACAAAGGATCACTCGCTTGTTGCCGAGCTTGTCAGAAAGGGTTCGCTTGATGCCACACAGGCAAAGGCGCATCCGGACAAAAACATCATTACGAGAGCCATAGGTGCCGCGCCGTCGGTCGATATCGATTTCTTCGAGGTTGAACTCAATCCCGGAGACATCATCCTTATGTGTACCGACGGACTCACTAACATGGTCGACGATGATGAGATACTCCGTATAGTCAGAACGGGTGTCGATGTTCCGGATATCGCCGAGAATCTTGTCAAGATGGCTAATCATAACGGTGGGAAGGATAATATAGGGGTCGTTATAATCGAATCGTCCAAGGAGAGTTAAATGCTTGAAGTAGGAACGTTTTTAGGGGACAGATACGAAATACTCGAACTGATCGGAAGCGGCGGCATGGCTGATGTTTACAAAGCAAAGTGCCACAAGCTCAACAGGTTCGTCGCGATAAAGGTACTCAAGTCGGAGTTTTCTTCGGATTCGGGATTCGTATCCAAATTCAAAGCGGAAGCGCAGGCCGCGGCAGGTCTGATGCATCCGAATATCGTCAATGTCTACGATGTCGGCGAAGAGAAGAGAATGTATTACTTCGTTATGGAACTGGTTGAGGGTATCACTCTCAAGCACTACATAGAGAAGAAGATCACTCTTACGGCAAAGGAAGCCGTGAGCATCGCGATCCAGGTATCCATGGGTATCGAGGCGGCTCATAACAACGGCATCATCCATCGAGACATCAAGCCGCAGAACATAATCATCTCCAAAGAGGGGAAGGTTAAGGTTGCGGATTTCGGTATCGCCAAGGCTGCAACGAGCAATACCGTTACTTCGCATGCAATGGGATCGGTTCATTACACCTCGCCGGAACAGGCCAGAGGCGGGTATTCCGATGCCAAGAGCGATATATATTCGATAGGTATCACACTGTTTGAGATGATAACGGGACATGTTCCGTTCGACGGAGAGACAACGGTCGCGGTTGCGATCAAACACATCCAGGAAGAGATGCCTTCTCCCAGAGTATATGTACCCGATGTACCGATAAGCGTTGAGCAGATCATTAAGAAATGCTGTCAGAAGAATCCCGACAGGAGATATGCGAATGTCGGTCAGCTTATCCGCGATCTGAAGCATTCACTCACCAATCCGGACGAGGATTTTGTTGTGATCCAGGAACCGGCTTCAGAAGGCGGGACCAAGAACATTTCCGATTCCGAGAAACAGCAGATAAGAAAGCAGACCGCAATGGCAGCTCCTCTTCCCGAGCCTGTTCAGGCAGCACCGGAGGACATGTATACGCCCGGTCCGGCTTCTTCATACAAGCAGAACAGCGAAGAGGCGTTTGACGATGATTTCGAGGATGTTTTCGGAGTCAGGAATGCCAAGAACAGAGGAAGCGGAAGAAGTGCCGAGCGTTCTGCGGAGCGTCCCAAGGCACGCGGCTCACAGCCTCCTACCAGAAAGTCAAAGAAGAACAAAGATGCCGCATCAAGGAAGAATACATACAAAGCCCGTGAGGATGATTACTACGATGACGAAGGGCTTGATGACGATGTTGATCCGAAGATGGAAAAAGCGGTCACGATACTTCTCGTTGCGGCTGCCATTGTAATTACGATTATCGCGATCTTCATCATAGGAAAAGTGTTCGGAATGTTTTCCGGTTCGTCTTCACAGGACGACAAGGAAGAGCTCACGATAGAAGCATCCGCCGGAACGACGATAGTCCCGAATGTTGTCGGAATGACTGTCACCGAGGCGAGTGATGCGCTTACGAATGCGGGCCTTACCGCAAAAGCAACGTACAAGGAATCGACCGAATACGAAAAGGATTATATCGTATCACAGGATATTGAAGGCAATACTGAGGTTCCGAGCGGAACCGTACTCAATCTTGTCGTATCGAGCGGCAAAGTGGTCGGTGCGACGGTTCCCGATGTTGTCGGAAAGAGCGAGGCCGAGGCTAAGGTAATACTCGAAGCCGAAGGGTTCAAGATGCAGAAGCAGCTTCAGGAGAGCGATTCCGTAGAAAAGGGCAACGTTATTTCGCAGAATCCTCTGGGAGCTACGACAGCTGCACAGGGAAGCGACGTTACGGTAGTGATCAGTTCGGGGATGAGTGTCGAACAGATTTCAATGCCCGACCTTACCGGCAAGACCGAGGAAGAGGCTAAGGTAGTTATAGAGGAGGAAGGCCTTACGATCGGAACGGTCGCGGAAGAGGAATCCGATTCCGTCGACAAAGGCAAGGTTATATCCCAGGCTCCCGCAGCCGGAGGAATGGTCGACAAGGGAACCACGGTAGACCTTAAGATAAGCCTCGGCAAGAAGACCAAGACATATTCGTGCTCGGTTGATGTCGGAACACCGAATAATTACATGGACGGTTCGGAGGCTATCATTGTTCTGATGAGTCCGAACGGGGAGGAACTCGGAAGGTTCTCCACAACGACGTTCCCGTACAATGTGAGCAAGAAAGGAATAACGGATATATCCAGCGGCGTCATCACGATAACTTATCTGTCCGAAGAAGGAACGTGGGAGACGACCAACCCTACAGCCGTAACGTTCACGGCGGAAGAAGAGTAATGCGCGGCAGGATAATCAAAGGTGTCGGCGGATTCTATTATGTCCATACCGACCGGGGATTATACACATGCAGGGCCAAAGGCCTGTTCAGGCTTGATCATACAAAACCTCTCGTCGGAGACTATGTTGAGATGGATGTGGTTCCCGGAGAGGACATGGTCGGAAATGTTTCCAAGATATATGACAGGAAGAATCTGCTCGTAAGACCGAATGTCGCGAACGTGGATCAGGCGCTCATTATATTTGCACTTCTCGATCCCGTTCCGAATCTCGTAACTCTCGATAAGATGATCCTGCAGTATAAGGCACAGGGAATACCTGTGCTAATATGCTTTAATAAAGAGGATATTGCATCGGAAGAACTTGCCGGACGATTCGTTTCGGAATACAGCGGATGCGGATGCAGGATTTTCATTACGAGTGCAAAGGACAATGAGGGCATAGACGAACTGTGTGATAGCCTTTTGGGGCTTACCACGACCGTGGCCGGGCCCTCCGGAGTCGGAAAATCATCTCTGATAAACTGTATTACAAAGAGCGATCTTCAGCAGACCGGAGATATTTCCGAAAAGCTTGCAAGAGGAAAGCACACGACAAGGCATTCCGAGATCATTCCTATCGCGGAAGAGACTTATATCATAGATACACCGGGATTCGGATCGTTTGATCTTAAGGATATCAAGGCAGAGGATCTCGGCGGCTTTTATGAGGAGTTCGAAAAGGCAGCACCGTGCCGCTTTGCACCGTGTTCGCATACGCACGAACCTGACTGCGGTGTCAAAGATGCCGTCGCATCGGGAGCCATATCACGGGGAAGATACGAGAATTACGTTTACATATACAATGAACTCGCAAGAGCAAGGAGATATTCATAATGATAATTTTATCACCTTCGATCCTTGCCGCCGATTTTACAAAGCTCGGCGAGCAGATGGAGAAGGCTGAGGCCGGGGGAAACGATTATTTTCACTTTGATGTGATGGACGGTATGTTCGTGCCGAACATATCATTCGGTATACCGGTCCTTCGCAGTGTCAGAGCGGCAACCAAGAAGGTTCTCGATGTTCACCTGATGGTTGAAGCTCCCGAACGTTATATCGACAAATTTGTCGATGCGGGTGCGGATATCATCACCGTTCATCAGGAGGCGTGTAAACCGCTTGAGGAAACGCTTCGCCATATTCATGAGAGAGGAAAAAGAGCGGGAGTCGCTATCAAACCGAATACGGATATATCGGTTCTCGAACCGTATTTCGGCCTTGCCGATATGTTCCTTGTCATGACGGTCGAGCCCGGATTCGGCGGACAGAAGTACATGGACATCTGTACCGGTAAGATAAAGGGACTACGCGATATGCTCACACGAAAAGGACTTGATACGGATATTCAGGTTGACGGCGGCATAACAAGAGAGAATGTAGGTGTTGTTCTCGATGCCGGAGCAAATGTGATAGTCATGGGGTCATCCGTTTTCTGCGGTGACATAACCGATAATGCGAGATACTTTTCAAAACTTTTTTCCGGATACGGTAAAGGAGAAGATCAATGAAGAATTATATCAAGATAGCCCGTCCCGATCACTGGGTCAAGAATGCTTTCATACTCCCCGGAGTCGCCATTGCGATCCTTTTGACGGACGGATTCGTATTCTCCGCGGATGTTGTCTTAAAGTTCGTTTTCGGTTTCATGGCAACATGTTTTATAGCTTCGGCCAATTACGTTATCAACGAATGGCTCGATGCCGAATTTGACAAGTATCATCCCACGAAGAAGTACAGACCGGTCGTGTCGGAGAACATGAAGCTTTCCTTCGTTCTCATCGAATATGCGCTGCTCATCGTTGCAGGTATCGCCCTGTCGCTTCTTGTCGGAAGATTGTTCATGTATATGGAGCTGTGGCTTCTCATAATGGGAGTCTTGTATAACGTCAAGCCGATAAGGACAAAGGACATCCCGTACCTTGATGTTCTGTCCGAATCGATCAACAACATGATCAGACTTCTTCTCGGGTGGTTCATAATCACTCAGGAATTCCAGCCGCCCATCAGTATACTTATCGGTTATTGGTTTGCAGGCGCGTTCCTCATGGCGACAAAGAGGTTTGCCGAGTACAGGATGATCGGAGATCCTTCGGTGGCCGGCCTTTACAGAAAGAGTTTTGCACATTATTCCGAGACGAGCCTTCTCGTGTCGTCGTTCTTCTATGCTATGTGCGCGACATTCTTTATCGGCGTGTTCATGATCAAATACAGGATGGAATACATTATCGCTATGCCCTTTGTATTCGGACTGTTCTGCTTCTATCTGTACATTGCGTTCAAACCCGATTCGGCTGTTCAGAAGCCCGAGAAGCTCTACAAGGAAAAATCACTTCTCGCATATATCGTACTGCTTACGATAATACTGCTTCTTCTTACGATAATCGATATCCCGATGCCCGAATACTGGGTCAATCCGACACTGTTCGGTGTTTGATCGTTTTTTGATAAGTGATGCGAAGAAATATCAACGACTACAAACTGTATGTTTTCGATCTTGACGGTACGCTTTATGATCAGCCACGACTCCGGCTTGTTATGGCAAAGCGTCTCCTGATGTATTATATGCTTCACCCGTTCTCGGTCGGTGACCTTTTGATCCTCCAGCATTTCAGAAGCGTCAAGGACAACTGGGAGGGCAGTTCATCGGAAGATGAGATAATAAAGCGCGTTGCCGAAGATAAGAAATGCAATACGGACAGGGTCAAAGGAATTGTCAGAAAATGGATATACGACAATCCGCTTTCGGCGCTTCCCGCAACAAAGGACGAACGCCTTGCCGAGTGGATCGAGAAGCTCAGAAGCAAAGGCAGGAAAGTCGTGATCCTTTCCGATTATCCCACAGCGGACAAGCTTAGGGTCCTGAACATAGAGGCGGACGGGCAGTACGGTCCCGACGATCCGCGGATCGATGAACTCAAGCCCTCGCCGAAAGGCCTGCTTGCTGTCATGGAAGATCTCAACATACCGTGCGAGGATATTCTCATGATAGGCGACAGAGCCGAAAAGGACGGTAAATGTGCCGAGAATGCGGGAGTGGATCATCTTATTCTTGCAAGGAAGGTCGGCAGGAGAAATTATGAAGAATTCGAACATTAAATATCTGATAATCCTTCATCTGCTGCTGGGTGTTTATTCCCTTACGGGAGTTGCGTCCAAGTTTGCGGCAAGGGAGGATTTTCTGTCATTTAAGTTCATACTGTTTTACGGACTTGTTCTGTTCGGTCTGTTTGTCTATGCGATAGCCTGGCAGCAGATAATCAAGCACATGCCTTTGATTTCGGCATATGCGAACAGGGGTGTTACGGTCGTATGGGGACTTGTATGGGGCTATTTTATTTTCTCGGAAGAGATAACCGCAAGGAAGCTTATCGGAGCGGCGATAATAATCGGGGGGATAGTTCTGATAGTAACGGCCGATGCGAAAGAAGAAGCCGCAAGAGAAGCGGAGGCAGCCGAAGATGAGTAACAATATCAAACTGCTCGACTGTACGCTCAGGGATGGCGGATACCTTAACGACTGGGAGTTTGGCAGGAGCAACATAATAAATATATTCGAGCGTCTTGTCAGTGCGGGTGTCGATATAATCGAGACCGGTTTTATTGACGACAGAAGACCGTTTGACGAGAACAGGACGATATTCCCCGACACAAAGAGTGCCAACGCGATCTACGGCAAACTCTCGAAAGGTAATTCGATGATCGTGGGAATGATCGATTACGGAACTTGTTCGGCGGATAATATCATGCCCGCCGAAGAGTGTTATCTTGACGGCATCAGAGTGATCTTCAAGAAACAGAAGATGCATGAGGCTATCGATTTTTGCCGCACGATCAAGGAAAAAGGGTATAAGGTGTTTGCCCAGGCCGTATCCATAACGAGTTACAATGACGATGAATTGTCAGAACTTGTGGGACTGGTTAACGATCTTAAGCCGTATGCGTTTTCGCTTGTCGATACATACGGGCTTCTTCATAAAGGACAGCTTCGTCATTATTTTGATTTTGCATGTGCGCATCTTGACCGTTCGATCGGGATAGGATACCACGCACACAACAACTTCCAGCTTGCATATGCGAACTGTATCGAGCTTATCGACGACCCGCCGAAAGATCGTATGCTGATCGTCGACGGGACTTTGTACGGTATGGGAAAGAGCGCCGGAAACACGCCGATAGAGCTGCTTGTAATGCATATGAACGAGTATCACGACGGAAGCTATCACAACAGTCAGATACTCGAAGCGATAGAGGTCACGATGCTTGATATGTACCGTAAGGTAGGATGGGGATACTCGTTCAAGTTTTTCCTTGCGGCATCACATGATTGTCATCCCAACTATGTTAATTATCTGATGGATATAGGAAAGCTCTCGGTCAAGTCCATCAGTGAGATACTCGAATCACTCGAAGGCGATAAGAAGCTTCTGTATGATGCCGATTACATCAGGGAACTGTATTTTGATTACCAGAAGAGACAGTGTGCCGATTCGGATTCGGTCAGTGAGCTTATGGAAAGCCTGGCGGGAGCTGACGTTTTGCTCATGGGGCCGGGCCGCAACATATACAGTCAGAGGGATAAGGTCGAGTCATACATAAAAGAGAATAAATGCATCACTATCTCGATCAATTATATTCCGGCGGATTACGATATCGACTATGTGTTCATGAGTAACGCAAAGCGTTATGTACAGTTATGCTCGGCACTGAGCGAACAGAAGAAGAAGTCAAGACTCATCGCCACGAGCAATATCACGAGGACGCTGGGTGAATTCGATTATACGCTCAATTACAGTGACCTTCTTGATGAGGAGGCGCTGATGCCGGATAATCCGCTCATAATGCTCTTAAAGCTTCTGAAGAAGGCGGGTGCGGCTTCGATAGGTCTTGCCGGATTTGACGGATACAGGGAGACTTCGGTATCGAATTATATCAATCCGAACATGGAGTATTCATACAGCAGCGAGGAGGCCGACAATATCAATATCGATACGGTGAAGGGCATCAGAAAGCTCGCTCTTGATAAGCCCCCGGTGTTTGTAACGGAGAGTATATATGAGACGTTATGATGCGGTGATCTTCGATCTGGACGGGACTCTTCTTGATACATCAGAGGGGATCTCACTTTCGGTAAGATATGCGATCAGTGAGCTTGCGCTTCCGGGGATTTCCGACGAGGTGCTTCGCACTTTCATAGGCCCTCCGATACAAAGATCTTTCGAGAGAGTATACGGACTTGATAAGGAAGAGGCAAACAGGGCGGCAGATCTGTTCAGGAACAGGTATAAAGATCGGGATATCCTAAAGGCCATTCCGTACGACGGTATATTCGAGACGATAGAAGGTCTTAATGCAGCCGGAATAAAGACGGCCGTGGCAACATATAAGCGTCAGGACTATGCGAACAAGATACTCGAACATTTCGGATTCGATAAGGTATGTGATGTCATATGCGGTTCCGACTTTGAACAGAAACTGACCAAGTCCGATATTATAGAAAATGCGATCCGGCTTCTCGGAGTATCGGACAGGAGCCGTGTGGTCATGGTGGGAGACAGCGATAATGATGCCGAAGGTGCAAAAGGCATCGGAGTACCTTTTGTCGGAGTGACATACGGATTCGGTTTTTCGTCCGAAGAAGATGTGAATGAGTTTCCGAATATCGGAGCGGCAACCGATTGCCGTGATATTTTAAGGTGTGTTTTATGAAGATAAAGGTTTCGGAATATATAGCGAAGTTCCTCGTTCAAAAAGGCGTGACCGACGTGTTTATGGTGACCGGCGGAGGCGCGATGCATCTTGACGATGCGATCGGACATGCGAGCGGGATAACCTGTACATATAATCATCATGAACAGGCATGCTCGATAGCCGCTGAGGGATACGCAAGACTGACCGGAAAAGTGGCACCGGTGTGTGTGACCAGCGGACCCGGTGGGACAAATGCGATAACGGGTGTCATCGGTGCATGGCAGGATTCCATCCCGATGTTTGTGATCTCCGGACAGGTTAAGTTTGAGACTACAACGGCTTCCACGGATGTACCGCTCAGACAGCTCGGCGATCAGGAATTCCAGATCGTCGATTCGGTCAGAAACATGACAAAGTATGCCGTCATGGTGACGGATAAGGAGACGATAAGATTCCATCTGGAAAAAGCGTGGCATCTGTGCGTTTCCGGGCGCCCCGGCCCTGTTTGGCTCGATATTCCGCTTGATGTACAGGCAGCACTTGTCGAAGAGGATGATCTTGCTCCATATATGGAGGATGATTCGCTTAAGCCGGAATATGACACCGCACTTACAAAGAAGATCATCGACAGGGTAGCCTCTGCAAAACGTCCGGTGATACTTGCAGGAACGGGTATCAACGTTTCGGGAGCAAGGAAAGAGTTTCTGGAGTGTGCCGAAAGCCTGGGGATTCCGGTTCTTACGGCGTGGAACGCGCATGATGTAATGCCTACGGATCATGAACTGTTTTGCGGAAAGCCCGGAACGGTAGGGCTTCGCGGCGGTAATTTTGTGGCCCAGACGGCAGACCTTCTGCTAGTTCTCGGATGCCGTATGAACATCAGGATCATCAGCTACAACAAGCATGCCTTCGCAAAGGACGCCTATAAGATAGTTGTTGACATAGACCCCGCAGAGCTTCGTAAACCGACCGTGAATGTCGATATGCCGGTCTGCGCCGACCTGACCGATGTCTGCAAAAGTATTACCGAGCATATTAAAAACGATCCGTCATATGACAGGAATAAACATGCCGGATGGCTTAGCCGGGCAAAGGCGGTCAACGACAGATATCCTGCCGTACTGGATGGCTACAGAGGCGGCAAAAAGCTTAATCCGTATGTATTTCTGGAATCTCTTTTCGACAACCTCTCGGAGGGTGACGTGACCGTTACGGGAAACGGCGGGGCATGCGTAATGGGATTTCAGACGGCAAAGGTTAAAAAGGACCAGAGACTGTTCACGAACTCGGGATGTGCCGCAATGGGATACGGGTTCCCCGCTGCCGTAGGTGCCTCTGTCGCGAGAAGAAGCGAAGGCCTGTCGGGCAACCGCGGACGTGTGATTTGCATAGACGGCGACGGAAGCTTCATGATGAACATCCAGGAGCTTCAGACGGTCAGATATAACGATCTTAATATCAAGATCGTGATTCTAAACAATAACGGATATCATTCGATCAGACAGACACAGAAGAATCTGTTCGCAGGTCGTCCGCTCGTGGGCGTGTGCGACGGAAACGGACTGTCTTTTCCGGATTTTTCAAAAGTTGCTTACGCATTTGACATACCTTATGTCAGGATCGACAAAGAAGACGGTATGGGAAAAATGATAGCGGATGCGCTCGAATCCGACGGACCGGTTATTATCGAAGCCGTCGTTGATGAAGACCAGAACTTCGAACCAAAGCTTTCTTCCAAAGTCCATCCTGACGGCACGATCACTTCGGCCGATAATGACGATATGTTCCCGTTCCTTCCTCATGACGAATACGTATCGGTGAAGGAATACCTTACAGGCAGAAAGGAAACAATATGAGCAAGATATCAATAATCATACCGGTATACTACAATTCGGATACCCTTATGCTCCTTTATGAGGATATGAAGGCGAAGATACTCCCGACTCTCGGTGATTATGAGATCGTCATGGTGGACGACGGTTCCGAGGATGATTCGTGGGGTGTCATGAACAAGATCCGTGATATGGATGAAAACGTCAAGTGCATCAGACTGTCCCGCAATTTCGGAGAACATGCGGCGCTTCTGGCAGGACTCTCACAGTGCACGGGTGACTGCGCCGTGACTAAACAGGCGGATCTGCAGGAGGATTCCGAACTTATCGTCAGGCTTTACGATAAATGGAAAGAGGGCAACAAAGTTGTTCTTGCGGTTCGTGAGGAAAGAGATGAGCCCGCCATCAAGAAGTTCTTTGCCAACATGTATTATTCGATCGTTCGAAAGACCATAGACAAGAAAATGCCAAAGGGCGGATTTGACTGTTATCTTTTGGACCGTCAGGCAATAGAAGTGCTGCTCAGACTTGATGAGAAGAATTCGTCGCTTTCGCTGCAGGTACTTTGGATGGGCTTCAAGTCGGATAACGTATATTTCCACAGACGCGACAGGGAAGTGGGGAAATCACGTTGGACGTTTTCCAAGAAGTTCAAACTTGTCGTTGATTCGATGATGAGCTTTTCGTATTTTCCGATCAAGTTCATGTCTGGCCTCGGTGTGTTTATGGCAATACTTGCGTTTGTATGGATAATTGCGGTCATCGTTGAATTTGTTGCGATAGGTACTCCGGTCAAAGGATGGAGCACGCTTATGTGTCTTGTGCTTTTCTCGGCGGGAATGATACTTCTGATGCTCGGAGTGCTCGGCGAATATCTCTGGAGAACTCTTGATGCGACAAGGAACCGACCCGTCTTCATCATTGATACTGTTAAGGAAGCAAGGAGCAAAGAAGACTGATGGATGCATCCGGAATGCTCAGGATATATATCGCGATCTTCATATCCGCATCGCTCATATCGGCGTTCTCCCAGATCCTTCTGAAGACAGCCGCACGCAAAAAGTACAGTTCCTGGATCTACGAGTATCTTAATGTCAGGGTGATAGTCGCATATTTCATATTCTTCGTTGCGACACTGATCACCGTATACTGCTATAAGATCATCCCTCTTTCGCTCGGTGCGATGCTCGAAGCAAGCGGTTATGTTTTCGTGACCGTTCTCGGACGACTGATACTTAAAGAGCGCGTTTCGAAACAGAAGATCCTCGGGATGGCTCTTGTTATACTCGGCGTCGTAACGGTCGCATTTTGAGAGATACAATGAAGAAGTTTCTTGCAAAGAATTACGCATACATCGTTTTGATCATATGCTTTCTCGTCCTCCTTTGGCGTGCATTTTACGGGTTCTGCTGGACGGACGAGAGCTTCTATGCCTCCACGGCCGACAGGTTCTACAGAGGCGATATACCGCTCGTAGGAGAGTGGTTCAGGACCCAGATGTCCTCGATTCTCATGATTCCCCTTTATGCATTCTATATGATGATCACAGGATCAAATGCCGGAGTGATACTGTATTTCCGTATCCTCTATCTGGTATTTTCGTTTATTGTTTCGATCGTCGCATACAGGGTGATCCGCAAGGATTATCCCGGACCGGTAGCGCTTATGTGCTCCGTATTTACGATGAGTTACGCTCATCTTGGCGTGGCCACGTTTTCGTACTATATGATGTCGCATATGTTTCTGCTTTTGGCGCTCTTTCTGATATACGATCATAAGAACACTGGAAGCAGGGTACGGCTTGTCGTTGCCGGGGTGATGACGGCCCTGGCCGTTATGAGTATGCCTGCTTTGGCCATAGGGTATGTGGCGGTCATGATCGCAGTGTTGGCGGTGGGCATAGTCGGAAAGATACCCAAGGTTCCTGAAGCCGTCCGGGAGAAGATAGCGTCGATTAAGCTTGGAAGGATTTCTTTATACACGATGATCGGCATAGCGATACCGGCTGTTATCTTTATGATATATCTGCTCCTGCATACGAATATCAGGTATCTTATAGAGACGCTGCCATATGTTCTTGTTGACAATGAGCACAATAACACGTGGGGTTATTACATACGAAAACCTCACCGCAGTATGACGGAAGTATTCGGCATTTACACGTGGGCAGTGTACTTCCTGTGCGCAATAACATTTGTTTTTCAAAAACCGCTTCAAAAGCGTCCTTTCAGGGAGGCGGTTGTTGCACTCGATACGATCCTGTTTGCGATACTGGCGTATCTTTCATACGGTCACACCGGTTATATATCGGTTGCTTTCTTTGCTTTTTTCATTCCGTTGTTTTTCATATCCCGAAGGAAAAATCACATGCTGTTCGTTCTGTTTGTGATCCCTTCGGCTCTGTTTGCGCTCATATACTGTTTTGCGTCAAGTGATTTTCTCTATATAATCGCACTGGGTCTTGCCATGGCAACGAGTGCGGGGATATGTGCCGTATACGATCTTGTGTCGGAGAACGAGGATTCGGACGGGGGACGGCCAAAGAGTAAAGTTACGGATAAGGTATGCGCTGTGCCCGTTATTTGCGTCTGCTTATATGTTCTGGCGATAACGTTCACATTAAGGATAGTAAATGTATACCGTGATGCACCGCTTGATAAGCTTACGGCGCGGATAGGGGACGGTGTGGCAAAGGGCCTTTACACTACCGGGGAGCATCTGACACAGTATAATGACGTTTGTGAAGTTATAAACGATTACTGCATGGGCACGGACGACTTTGAGACGATTAGCGGCAATCCGAAAGGGAATGTGCTGTTTTCAAAGATCCTTCCGTGGGGATACATGGTATCGGAACTGTCCTGCGGGTATCCCACGACATGGAGATCGACGGCCTACGATGCCGACCGGCTGGATCTGTATTATGATATCAACAAAACATCGCGTCCGGATGTTATAATAGTTCTCGATACGGCATACGGATCATATGATGCGGCGGGAGATGTTGAGGATGATCATGAGCCGAATCTTGACGAGATGTCCGATTACTGGAAAGATTACATCAGTGACAACGGATTCGAGGAGATCAGGGTCAAATGCGGGAGAGTTTACCGCAGACCGAAACAATAAAACGATCGATGCTTTGAAAGGAGATACATATGATACCCATAAATGAACTTGCAAGAGGTTTCAGACTGTACCGGAAAGAATACGAAGACAAGGCTTTGGAGGTGCTTAGGAGCGGATATTACATTCTCGGACCCGAGGTATCCGGTTTTGAGGAGGAATTCTCGAAGGCGCTTGGTGAAGATTGTTATTGCGCCGGAGTAGATAACGGGCTTGATGCGATATGGCTCGGCCTTGAAGCTTCGGGGATAGGTGAAGGCGATGAGATCATAGTTCAGGCAAACGGATATATCGCAACGATGATAGGTGTACTGCAGTGCGGTGCAACCCCGGTGTTTGTCGAACCCGATGAGTATTACCAGCTTGATGCGGCAAGGATAGAAAAGGCGATAACACCCAAGACAAAAGCAGTCCTTGTGACACATCTGTACGGGCAGGCGACGCGAATGGATGCGATACTTGACGTGTGCAAAAAACATTCGCTGGAACTGTTCGAGGATTGCGCGCAGTCGCATTTCGCACCTTATAAGGGCGTCAATACGGGATTGTTCGGAAAGTGTTCCTTCTTCAGTTTTTATCCGACCAAGAACCTCGGAGCATTCGGTGACGGCGGAGCCGTTGTGTCAAAGGACAAGAGCATCATTGACCGCGTGAAGGTCCTTCGCAACTACGGAAGCGACAGGAGATATCACAATATCGAGATCGGATACAATATGCGACTTGATGAGCTTCAGGCGGGACTTTTGCGTGTAAGGTTATCTCACATTAAAGAACTTATCGGCAACAGACAGCACATTGCAAACAGATATCTTACGGAGATAAACAATCCGAAAGTTACGCTGCCGCTTATTGCCGACGGCTGTGAGCATACGTGGTACCAGTTCATCATAAAGGTCGATGATCAGGACGGATTCAGGGAATACTTAAAGTCACAGGATGTTGCGACCGATATCTCGTGGCGCACGCCGCCATTTTTGCAGCCGTGCATGATGGAAGAGTTCGGTTACAAGGAAGGGGATTTCCCTGTTACCGAAGAACTGTGTGCGCATATCGTAACGCTTCCGATGATGGAATTTATGGAAGAGGATGAGATCACACAGGTTATAAATGCTGTTAACAGTTACAGGTGACGGAACATGAACATGAACCCTCAGAATGCGATCAAACTTGTCGGAGCGATCAATACTTTCAGAAACGCACACCCTAAGTTTGCAAGCTTTATCAGTCATTTTCTTAAGACCGGGATGTCGGAAGGAACGATAATAGAGATAACGGTAACACGTCCCGGGGAAGAGAGCGTCACGACCAACATGCAGGTTCAGCAGTCGGATATAGATCTGTTCACGTCGTTAAAAGATATGATGTAGTCTCAAAAGAGCAGCGTTATCCGGTGAACGATAAATGCGGCTGCCCACGCGATCATGCATTGCCATATCACTACGCCGATCGCCCATCTTCGCCCCATTTCGCGGCGTATCGTTGCGACAGCGGCAACGCAAGGTGTATACAGGAGACTGAACACAAGAAGACACAGAGCCGATCCCGTGCTCATGATCGATGTTACGGGCGCGCTGCTTCCGAACAGAACCTGAAGTGTTGAGACAACACTTTCTTTTGCCATAAAACCGCCGATGAGCGCGGTACAGATCCGCCAGTCGCCGAGCCCGACAGGGGCAAGTGCGGGCGCCATGAAACCGGCGATACTTGCGAGAATACTTGCTTCCGAATCGGATACGAGATTCAGATGCATATCAAAACTCTTTAAGAACCATATGATTATCGAGGCCAGCAGAATGATGGTAAAAGCTCTGGACAGAAAGTCCTTTGCTTTTTCCCACAGGAGCTGGCCCGTGTTTTTGATACCGGGAAGTCTGTAGTTGGGCAGTTCCATGACAAACGGGACCGCGTCCCCCCGGAATATAGTGTTGCCGTAAAACAGCGCAACGATTATTCCGATCAGGATGCTCAGAAGGTAAAGACCGAGCATAATAAGGCCGCCTCTGCCTTTGAAGAACGCGTTTATAAAGAAAGCGAAGATCGGGACCTTTGCGCTGCAGCTCATAAAAGGAGTCAGAAGTATAGTCATCTTACGGTCGCGATCACTCGGAAGAGTGCGTGTAGACATTACGGCGGGAACCGAACATCCGAATCCGATAAGAAGCGGAACGATACTCCGACCGGACAGACCGATCTTTCGGAGGATCTTGTCCATAAAGAAAGCAACCCTGGCTATATAACCGCTGTCCTCGAGAAGGGACAGGAAGAAAAAGAGTGTCACGATAACCGGAAGAAAGCTGATCACGGATCCGACACCGGTAAATATACCGTCGATGATAAGACTATGGATCGTCGGGTTAACGGAAAGAGTCGACAGAAGAGCATCTGTCCTTACAGAGAGTGCTTCAACTCCGGCATCCAGAATATCCTGAAGGATCTTTCCGATAACGTTGAATGTCAGGAAGAATACGGCCCCCATTATGAGTATGAACATCGGAATGGCCGAAAATCTTCCGGTAAGTACACGGTCGATCCTGGCCGATCTCATATGTTCAATAGTCTCACGGGGTTTTGATACGGCCTGTTTACAGATCCTGTTTATGTACGCATATCGCATGTCGGCGATGGCGGCGCTTCTGTCAAGACCGCGTTCGGTCTCCATCTGCGAAGTAATATGCTCCAGCATCTCTTTTTCGTTCGAATCAAGATCAAGCTGTTCAAGAACAAGGTGGTCATTCTCTATGACTTTTGACGCCGCAAACCTGACGGGAATGCCGGCTCTTTTCGCATGATCCTCTATAAGGTGGATGACCGCATGGATGCATCTGTGAACGGCACCACCGTGATCATTCTCATCACAGAAGTCCTGTTTCGGGGGACGTTCCTGGAAATGTGCGATATGAATACAGTGCCTGATAAGTTCGTCAACACCTTCGTTTTTGGAAGCGGATATCGGAATAACGGGAACGCCGAGCATCTCCTCCATCAGGTTCACGTCGATATGTCCGTGGTTATTCCTGATCTCATCCATCATATTGAGGGCGACAACCATAGGCATGCCCATCTCAAGAAGCTGCATTGTCAGATACAGATTACGCTCTATGTTGGTCGCATCTATGATGTTTATGATCGCGTTGGGTTTGTTGTTGAGAACGAAGTTTCTCGAAACGATCTCTTCACTCGTGTATGGTGACATCGAGTAGATGCCGGGAAGATCAGTGACTCTTGTATTTGAGTGTCCCCTTATTACACCGTCTTTTCGCTCGACGGTAACTCCGGGGAAATTGCCGACGTGCTGGTTCGACCCCGTGAGCTGGTTAAAGAGAGTGGTTTTGCCGCAGTTCTGGTTTCCGACAAGAGCAAAGGTCAATACGGTGTCGTCGGGGAGAGGCTCACCGTCGCCCTTGCCGTGATAACGTCCGCCTTCGCCGAGACCCGGGTGCTCGGTTTCTTTTTTGCGTTTGTCTGTTTTTTCGTTTTCTGAGCCAAGAGAAGACTCCGAAGGATCGACATCGATCTGAGACGCCTCCGCTTTGCGCAGTGTAAGGCTGTAACCGTGAATTACAAACTCCATCGGGTCTCCGAGCGGTGCGGTCTTTATAAAAGTCACTTCGGCTCCGGGGATCAGGCCCATATCCAGGAAGTGCTGCCTGAGAGCTCCCTCACCTTTAACCACGGTAATCAGGCCGCTTTGTCCGATCCTTAGTTCATCAAGCGTCATTTTAGTGCCTCCGGAATGATTTACGGTCATTATAGCACATATGTCTTGACAAAGATCATTCTTTGAAATAAAATAGCATTCGGTTAGCATACACTAACAATGAATACAAGAGGGAACAAAGATGAGAACAAAGAAGTTATATATCGGAGGCGGGATAATTGCGGGCCTTGCCGGAGGCGGAATACTGATGACCGCATTCATGGGAGGCACAACGGCATACAGCACGGATACCGCAAGGTATATGAGCGTATCGGAAGAAGTTGAGGCGACGGGAGAAGTACATGGCGAGGAGAGCAAGACATATTGCGCGGCCATTACGGCTCCCGTCAGTTATTATGAACTCAAAGTCGGAGATACGGTAACAAAAGGCCAGAATGTTGTGACCTACGATGTCGAGGATCTGCTGACGGCTCTCAGCCAGGCGCAGCTGTCCGCCAAGTCGGCCGAGAACACGATGAACGGACAGGTGCAGGCGAGCAACAACAATCAGGCGAAGTTCAACAAGGCATCATCGGATATTGAAGTATACAGAAACACATACGCGCTGTTCCGCCAGGCAAACGATTACATAAATCAGGGCCAGTATCAGGAAAACTGGGATGTAAACTGTATAGCCCAGGGCCTTAATAAACAGATCGCGGAGAAGACGGCGGAGGTTAATACGAAGACACTCGAGCTTCAGAAAGCACAGGCCGAATTCGATATCGATACGGCGGATGAACTAATGGAAGATATTGAGAAACTGAACAAGAAGATAGGTGATCTCAATTACGACCTCGCGGCACTTCCGCCCACAAACCTTTCACCGGAAGAGTATGCCGAGACTGTCCTTAACGGGAACTGGATGTCGGACATCATGAGAAACTGGACGGAGACTTCCACACTTAAGAATACATATGAAAATCAGATACTCAACAAATATCAGAAAGAACAGCTCCGTAACTCCTATGATCTGTCGGAGCTCTCCGTTGTAACGGCCGAGGATAACCTGCGAAAAGCGGATTCGGGAGTAACGATAGATTATGACGGTATCGTTACCGAGAGCTTTATCAAACCCGGAACCGTTGTGGCTAAGGGGACTCCGCTTTTTACCGTTGAGGACAGCAAAAACATAAAGGTCAATGTCGGAATATCCAAGTACGATATCGGAAAGATCGAACCGGGGCAGAGAGCTCAGATCAGCATTGCTGGAAACACGTATTCCGGAAGCGTAACGAGGATACTGAGGATTGCCGAGACCGGCAAATCGGATAAGGCAAAGGTGACGGTCTATGTGAAGTTCGACGAGCCGGACGATCGTGTATATCTCGGACTTGAGGCGGATGTTGTGATTTTCACCGATGAAAAGGACAAAGTGCTCACAATATCGTCGGAGGGATGTTATACGGACGATTACGGTGATTATTGTTATCTGATCGAGGACGGGGTTGTGAAGAAACAGTACATCACGACCGGTGTCAGATCGGAGGAGAGCGTTGAGGTCGTAAACGGGCTTCGTGAAGGAAGCATTGTCATAACCGATGCAATTACCGATGACAGTATCGGTGAAAAAGCAATGAGCAGACCGGAGTGAATATGCTGTTTCGAAAAAAGAACCGGAAAGAAAAACTGGATATAATCGACCTGGAGAAGGAGTCCCGGACTCTTATCGAGTTTAAGGATGTCTGCAAAGTCTATTCCCAGGGAGACCATGAGTTCTATGCTTTGAAGGATGCAAGCCTTACAATAAACGAAGGCGAGATGGTAGTCATCCTCGGACCGTCCGGAGCCGGAAAGAGTACGCTCCTTAATCTTCTCGGCGGGATGGACAGCGCCTCGAGCGGACATATTTGGTTTGACGGAGAAGATCTTACAACGTTTACCGACAATCAGCTGACAAAATACAGAGCAGAAAATGTCGGAGTCGTTTTTCAGTTCTACAATCTTATTCCAACGCTTACCGCATACGAAAATGTAGCTCTTATGAGGGACATTAAGGATGACACCACGGATCCGCAGGAGGCACTTGCCGCTGTCGGATTGGCGGATCATCTGCATCAGTTCCCGTCGCAGATGTCGGGAGGAGAACAACAGCGTACATCGATCGCACGCGCCGTTGCAAAGAATCCCAGACTGCTTCTGTGCGATGAGCCGACCGGCGCGCTTGATACCGGAACCGGAAAGGAAGTGCTGAAACTTCTTCAGGATATGAGTCGCGAAAAGAAGAGGACGGTCGTGATGGTAACACACAACAGTTTCTTCGCGGATATAGCCGATACAGTGATCAGGGTCAAAAACGGCGGTATCGAGAGCATTGTTCATAACGATTTCCCCAAAGATGCGAATGAGGTGTTCTGGTAAATGCTTATCCGTAAAATGCGGCGCGATCTGCTCCGAAACAAAACTCAGTTCATTTCCATCTTTCTCATGTCGCTTCTCGGCATGCTCGTCTTTGTCGGCATAGACGCCGAAAGCTCCGGGGCCGCTGCTGCTGCTGATTCTTATTACACGAAATACAATCTTTGTGATATATGGATAGCGGGTGCGGGTTTTTCCGATGATGATGTAAGGACGGCGAAGAAGACTACCGGAGTCGAGGATGTCGAAAAACGACTGATGCTTACGGGCACGTCGGAAAAATACGACAATGCTTTCGTGTATGTCAATTTCATGGACTCCAACAGTATCAACAAACTCATGCTCTATGAAGGAGAACCGTTTGATCCGGAAGAGGAAGGGATATGGCTGGAAGAGTGGTTCTGTCGTACAAACGGCATTAAGGTAGGCGACACTTTTTCGGTAAAGATCGACAGCAATACGATCGACGGTATCGTAAAGGGAATTGTGGATGCCCCCGACTATGTTTATTATGTGTCCGAGGCTGATATGATGTATCCGAATTACAAGAAATGCGGACTCGCATTCATGCCGTCATCCATGTATCCCGATCCGGCCAACATATTATTCAATCAGCTTATCGTTGATGTTGCGGATGACAGGAGCGATAAAGAAAACATTCACAGCATCAAGGAAAGGCTTGAAAAGGCGTTTGACAGAGATGATATAGCGGTAACCGACAGAGATCAGAACCTGAGCTTTGCGACGTTTGATGCCGAAGTAAAACAGCATAATGCCATGGGAGGAATGTTTTCGTCTGTATTTCTTGCGATAGCACTTCTCGGTATAGTGACCACGATGGCAAGAGTCACATCGAGTCAGAGGACTCAGATAGGAACTCTGAAAGCACTGGGATTCTCAAAAGGCGCCATCACTCTCCACTATGTTTCGTACGGATTTGCGATAAGTACGCTCGGATGTATTGCCGGAGCATGGATAGGGTATATGACGATGCCGCCGTGGATACTGGGGATGTTTGAGGGAAGTTACCTTATTCCCGGCCTTCACGGAAAGATCACATCGACAGACGTGATAGCAACGACAGCTGCGATTGCCATATCAACACTTGTAAGTTTCCTGTCGTGCCGCAAGGAACTCAAAGATCCTCCGGCAGTAACACTCAAGCCTCCGGCACCGAAAAAGATAAGACATTCTGCGCTTGAAAGGAGCAGACTGTGGCTGCTGCTCGATTTTTCCACGCAGTGGAATATAAGGGATGTCCTTAGAAACAAGCTTCGAAGCCTCATGGGAATAATGGGTGTTGTCGGATGCGCGATGCTGCTTGTTTGCGGATTCGGGTGCTTTGACTCGATAAACGGATTGATGGATAAGATGTACGGAGAACTGATGACCGCGAGGAACAAGATCATGCTGTCATCGGATGCCGGTTACGGATATGCGTATGACCTATGCGAGAAATACGCCGGACAGATGATCGAAGAGACGAGTGTGGAATTTGTTACGCCGAAGGCAAAGAAAAGCGGCTCCGCAACCATCATCGACAAAGGCAATTACGTTCATATACAGGACAGGGATCTTAAACCGGAAAGGCTGAGCAAAAACGGTATCGCACTTACAAACAAGATGGCAGGACTCCTCGGGATCGGCATTGGGGATCACGTCAGGTGGCATCTTGTCGGCGATGACAAATGGCAGTATTCACGCGTGGATCAGATATACAGGGACCCGTCCATTCAGGGGATAACGATGTACCGGTCGGTGTTCGAAGACATGGAGTATACTTTCAAACCGACCGCGATACTGACCAATATGAGCGTTCCCTCGAATCTCATAGATGATGATGAGGTATCCTCGATACTCAACATAGCCGATATGAAAAAATCATTTGCCGAAACGATGGAGATGCTCAACGCCATGGTATACATTATGGTTGTTGCGGCAGTCCTTCTCGGAGTTGTCGTTTTGTATAATCTCGGAGTTTTGTCGTTTGTCGAAAAGACGAGGGAAGTTGCCACACTGAAAGTTTTGGGTTTCAAATCTTCCAAGATCAGGAATATCCTTCAGAAGCAGAACATATGGCTGACGGTCATCGGTATAGGTTTCGGACTGTATATCGGATGGCTCATGCTGTATGTTATCTGCACTACGGTTTCGGATACGCTTGATATGTATCCGATAATAGGGGTATCCACTTATATCATTTCCATTGCCGGTACTTTTGCCGTATCCGTCTTCGTAAATTTCATGTTCTCGGGAAAAGTAAGGACGATCGACATGGTGGATGCATTAAAAGGCGTGGAATAAAAGGGTGTGAAGTTGCGCCCGGTATGGTATAATATTAGCCGTCATGGAAGTAAACGAGACAGAAATAAACAAAAGATCGGAACGAAGAAGGTTCACCTCATACATTGTGGTGGGCCTTATTGTGTCTTTGGTGCTGGTTATCCTTTTCTCTTATGCGATCACCCTTATCACGGCACAGATGACGTATGATGCTACTCTTGATGTCAAGAAGAGCATGCTCAAAGAGAATGTGGACAACACGATCTCATATCTCGACGAATGTGCCGACGCGTATCTGGCTGATCATCCAGAAGCCGACAAAAAGGAACTCGAGGATGCGATGTATGACATCGCATACCGGAAGATATACTCGGAAACTCATGTTGACGGAACCTATATGTGGGTTCAGAAAGTACTCGACTATAACGGCGGTGACGGTTACGCCATAAGACTTATACATCCCAACCTGTCCGATACCGAGGGAGAACTGCTGTCGACGAATACCGTCAATCAAAGCGGTATCAAGGCATATGAAGTTGAACTTGAAGGTGTTAAGAAGGACGGAGCCGTATTTCTGACGTATGATTTCAAAAAACTGGATTCCGATGATGTGACCCAGAAAGAAACATATTCCAGACTTTACGACAGATTTGACTGGATCGTATGTATGGGGGTCAATCTCGATGATCTGTCCCATTACGAGGAGCAGGCAAGGAAGAACATGCTGCTTTCGCAGGCTCTCGTCATTGCCGCGATATTCCTTACGTGGATGGTTCTCCTGTATTTGATGTTCAATTCTTACAGGAAGATAAGCGGCCGGATATTTGAGAAAAAACACAAGGAGCTTAGGGATAAGCTTGATTGGGACACGGTCACCGGAGCAAATTCGAGGGCATACGGCGAGAAGCTTCTTCAACGGGAATTTGAAGTTTCAAGACACGGGAGCCGTACAATGATCGCAATGCTCGATGTGGATCATTTCAAACAGTTCAACGACAATTACGGACATGATATCGGAGACAAGGTCCTTAAGGGATTTGTCGAAGCTGTCAGGAACGTGCTTCGCGACGGGGACTGTGTCATACGATGGGGCGGAGATGAATTCATCGCTGTGCTTCATAATGTAGACAGAGCGATCGCACCTAATCTCGGAGACAGGATAGTTGGCGCGGTAAGAGCGATCGTTATCCCGGAACTTGAGGGGAAGAGTACGATAACAACTTCCGCAGGTCTTGCCTTTTTCGAGATGTCCGACGAGAGTGTAAAGGCGATCCTGGATCGTGCCGACAAGGCCGTATACGAAGCGAAGGAAGCGGGAAGGGATAACTGCAAAGGACCTGTCGAAAACGTGTAAAGGAGACGGTATTTGGAAGAACTCAGAAGAGAACGTTTAATTGTATCGATCGCAACGCTTTCGGGAATATCATGCATCCTTCAGAATTATTTCGGCGGATGGGAAGCTTGGGTGCCTGTCGTAGTTCTCGCCGGCGGTATCGCGATCTGGTATTTTCATATTGCTCAGAAACTGGATACGTATTCCAGAACCAATATCTATTTTGCATATGCAGCATTTCTTGTTTTCTATCACGGAATTCACGAATCAAGCTTCTATGATGTTTCCTTGGCCATCGTATTGTTCATGGCGACGTTCACGATCGCGTACAGAAGAATAATAATCGATCTGATCATGGCTGAATACATTCTGGTGATGTCGTTTCAGTTTTATTTTCTGTACAGGGATTCAAAGGTTGACCTTAATGCGTTTGAGACGATGCGTATCGTTTTCCACATCGCTACCGTTATCGCAATGTATGTTTTCAGCCGGATCAATGTCAACCGCAGGCTTGAGGAGCGTTCAAAGATTGAGGAATGGGTGGAAAAGGTCGGAGAAAACGATCGTGACATGGAGGATTTTCTGGCCAACATTTCTCATGAGCTGCGTACCCCGGTTAATGTTATAAGCGGTATGACGACTATCCTTCAGAAAAACGATGACAGCAAAGAACTCGTATCGATACAGGAAGCCGGAATACGGCTTGCGCATCAGATAGAAGATATACAGGACTATACGGAGATAAAGAGGGGCGAGTTGACTCTTAACGAAGAAAACTATATGTGTCTCTCGCTTGTAAACGATGTTGTATCGAACTACAGGTCGGAATATAAGAACAGCGGTCTTGAACTTATCATAGACCTGGCTCCGGAAACACCGACCATGCTGAAAGGAGATATCAGGAAACTTCATAAACTGTTCAGACATCTTCTCGGCAATGCGATCAAATTCACGAGACGCGGAGGAATACTTCTGAAGGTGTTTACGGTTCCGAAGGAATACGGGTGTAATCTCACTATCGAAGTAACGGACACCGGTATCGGAATGACCCGTGCACAGATGTCACGCGTATCCAAGGGTATGTATCAGGCAAATAAAAAGCGCAACCGCAGCACGGGAGGTATAGGCATAGGACTTCCGATCGTGTACGGATTTGTTCATACAATGGGTGGCTTTGTCAGGATCGAAAGTGAAAGAGGAAAAGGGACAACCGTAAGAATATCGATTCCTCAGACAATTGTTGATCCGGCTCCGTGCCTGTCCGTAAAAGACCCTTCCGGAAAGAATATCATTTTTTACAGAAAACCGCTCAAGTTCCTGGTGCCCGAGGTCAGAGAGTTCTTCAGAGAAATGGCCGTCAATCTTGCTACCGGGCTTAAAACAAAACTTTACTCCGCGGAAAACACAACAGACCTGGAACAGATGGTACAGGATACCGATATGTCCTATATCTTTATGGGCCAGGAGGAATATGAGGAAGATAAGAGCGTTATGGACCGCTTGGCGCAGGAAGGCAATAAAGTGGTCGTATATGCGGACGGGGAACTTAAGGCTTCACGTAGCGCTTTGATCACGGTTCTTCCCAAACCTTCATACGGTTTTCCCGTAGTCAGGATACTTAACGGTGAGACCGAGGATGATATTATCGGTGATGCCGGATCGGAAAGACCGCGATTCACCGGAGTTTCGGCACTTGTTGTTGACGATGAACCGATGAATCTTGTTGTTGCGACAGGACTTCTTCGTGAATATAAGATGTTTGCCGATACGGCCGAAAGCGGAAAGGATGCGATCGAAAAGTATCGCTCGGGAGAGTATGACGTGGTATTTATGGATCACATGATGCCCGAGATGGATGGCGTTGAGGCCATGAAGCATATAAGGGAAGCCGCATCCGAAATCGGAAAATCCCCGATAGTGATCGCACTTACGGCAAACGCCCTCAGCGGTGCAAGGGAAATGTTTGCAAGGGAAGGCTTTGACGGGTTCATCGCCAAGCCTATAGATACAGCGGAATTCGAACGCGTCATGAAACGTGTCCTGCCTGTGGATATGATCCACTATGAAGGGAGGGCGCGGTAATGAGAATAAAAGAGTATATCAAAAGAATAAAGGAATATACATATGATTCGTCGATCAGTCTCAAGGACAGGTCGTTTGTTATATTTTCATTTGTCCTCATCGGGGAATTGCTGTTCGGAGCCGTTCCTTCGGGCATTATCATGCATGAGCCGCTCTCATCGACATTGTCAACGCTGCTCGGAGCGATAGTATTCAGTATATATGTTGCCTCTGCGATCAGAAGGAAAAAGATAGCCCGGGCCAAGATCGTTGTAACGATAATACTCGTATTTATTTTCCTGCCGCTGATGTTCTTCACAAACGGCGGTGTGTACAGCGGTGTGCCGGTATCCCTTCTTCTGGGCGGTCTGTATATCAACATGATACTGGATGGAAAACTTCAGATCATCATGAACATTCTGTATTCGGCGGCAATGATAGTCTGCTGGATGATCGGTTACTATAATCCCGAACTCATAATCGAATATGACCGCAAAGGCGCGTTCATCGACTCGATATTGGGTCTTCTTATAGTAAATGCTGTGGTCTTTGTTCTGCTGTCGTTCCATACAAAGCTGTACGAAAAAGAAAACCGTATTGCCGGCGAGAAGACGAAGGAACTTGAGGAAATGAACAGGGCACAGAACCGCTTCTTCTCGAGTATGAGCCATGAGATACGTACACCGATCAATACCGTCCTCGGAATGAATGAGATAATTCTCCGCCAGGAAGACGCGTCCGAAGAGATCCGCAAGGATGCCAGAAACATACAGGGCGCGGGAAAAATGCTGCTGGCGCTTATTAACGATATACTTGATGTCAGCAAGATCGAGGCGGGCAAGATGGATATCGTTCCGGTCAATTACAACGTATCGTCGCTCCTTTCCGAGATCGTGAACATGATCTGGCTCAAAGCAGAGGAAAAGGGACTTAAGTTTAACGTGGATATCGATCCCGATGTTCCGGAAACACTCTTCGGAGATGAGGTAAGGATCAAGCAGATACTTATCAATCTTCTCAACAATGCCGTAAAGTATACCCCTGAAGGATCCGTGTCCCTTCACATGGAATGTGAGTTTCCCGATTCCGGCGAAGCGCTTCTCGTGATACAGATCAGCGATACGGGAATGGGTATCAAACCCGAGGCTCTTCCGCATCTGTTTGATACGTTCCAGCGTGTCGATGAAGAGAAGAACCGTTATATCGAAGGAACCGGTCTGGGTCTTTCCATTGTTAAACAGCTCGTGGAACTGATGGGCGGAGAGATTTCGGTCAACAGTGTTTATTCTCAGGGTTCAACGTTCATGGTAACGCTGAAGCAGGGTGTCTCATCGGACAAGAAAATAGGTGATCTGAGCATAACGGGTAACGGAGGCATGTCGAATACGGAGAAGTTCGAACACAGCTTCCATGCGCCGGATGCGCGGATCCTTATAGTGGACGATAATGAAATGAATCTTCAGGTGGAGAAGAAACTTCTTGCCGGAACCGATATGACCATAGATCTGGCTCTGTCCGGTCAGGATGCTCTTTCGCTTACATTGCAGAATCGGTATGATGTCATTTTCATGGATCATCTGATGCCTGAGATGGACGGGATAGACTGCTACGAGAAGATACGGACCCAAAAGGGAGGCATGAACGTTAATGCCCCGATAATAGTTCTTACCGCAAACGCAGGCGGAGAAAACATCGAGCTTTATAACAACACCGGATTTGACGGTTATCTTGTCAAGCCCGTATCGGGATCGCAACTTGAGGAAATGCTTCTGATGCATCTTCCTTCGGAGAAAATCATAGGAACCAAAACGAGCGAGATGACAGGGTCTGCGCTCAACACGGCAAGCAGATATTCGAGAAAGAAACCCGTGCTCGTCGCCACAAGTACAATGATCGATCTTCCCCAGCATGTCCTGAGGGATCTCAATGTCAGTGTCATACCGTATACGGTCACGACCGATGAAGGCGTTTTCTATGATACCGTTGATATAGACTCCGAAGAACTGGTGCGTTACATGAAGGATGAGACGAAGGGAGTAACATCCGATCCGCCGACGGAGGATGATCTTGTTGCGTTCTTCTCGTCGGAACTCAAGAAAGCCCATCATCTTATCTATATCACGCTTACAACCGGAAGCAGCAGAGAATACGGACGTGCCGTTAAAGCGGCAAAGACTTTTGACAACGTAACGGTCATCAATTCGGAGACCCTCTCAAGCGGTACCGGTATACTCGTTATGATCGCCGCAAGGCTTGCTCAGCAGAACCTTCCCGTTGAGAAGATCAAGGCGGAACTCGAAGAAGCGAAACAGCTGATCAGGTGCAGTTTTGTCATCAAATCAACGGATGTCATGGCAAGACGCGAAAGGATCAGTCCGTTCATGAACAGTATCCTTAATGCGCTCTGGCTCCGCCCGATGCTTCGTGTCAAAAAAGATAAGCTCGGAGTCGGTCGGTTCCTTTTCGGAAGCGAGAAGAAATGTTACGCAAAATATATCGAACATGCCGTTCCGTCCAATATATACCCCGACAGATCATTTGTGTTCATAACATATGCCGGAATGGATGAGGACGATCTTCTCTGGATAGAAGAGAAACTTAACGAGAGAATGAAGTTCGAACATGTCATCTTCCAGAAGGCATCCGCGGGTATCACGTCAAACTGCGGTGAGGGAACATTCGGTATACTCTATATTGTCAAAGGCAATCATAATTACAATCTGGGCAGCCTCTTTACGAGTAAAAGCGAAGAAGGTGATTTTCTCGAAGAGGCGGATGATGAGACCGAAGATGTCGTCTTGGAGGATCTGGCTTCGGATGATGTTATCGAATCCGATACCGCTGATGTCGATGAAACCAAGTGGTATGAGAATATAGACGGACTTGATGCAAAAGCCGCGATCCAAAACAGCGGTTCCGAGGAAGCAATGCTTTCGGTTCTTCGTATGTTCTATGATTCATACGAAGCCAAAGCCGGAGAACTACAACATTATTTTGACACAAAGGATTGGGAAAACTACACTATAAAAGTGCACGCTCTTAAGAGCGGTTCACGTCTCGTCGGAGTTCTTAAGCTCGGAGATAAAGCGGAGGCTCTTGAGATGGCGGGCAAGAGATCGGATATCGATTTTATTATGGCCAATCATAAGGATCTTATGGATTCATATCGCACAATAAGAGACGATCTGGAGCCGATGATGGGATCAGATGAGGACCTTCCCGATATCCCGGAGGATATACTCGAGGATGCATACGCGGGACTTTCGGAATTCGCGTATTCCAAAGATTATGAACTGGCCCGCATGGTCATGGACTCCGTGAGAGAGTACAGACTTCCCGAAGAAGACAAAGACCGGTTTGACAGGATTCAAAACTGCCTGTCGGTAATGGATTGGGACGGGATAAGCAGTATTATAAGCGAGAAGCAATAGGAGGATTTATATAATTGAACAACAGAATTCTCATAGTATCGGCAGCAGAGGGTTTTATTATAAAGGGTCTCGAGACAAAACTTCAGGGACTCGGATTAGTGGCGCTTTACAGTCCTCCGATGATTAAGAATCTCAAGGGCATGTGTGATGACACGGATCTTGTGATCATATTCACGGACGACAAAGTGCTGGAAAAAGCGGAGGCCCTCGTATACATCAAAGATTACTGCTCGGAAAAGAGTGAGCAGATCGTTGTTGTCGGAGCCAAAGAGGAATATGACGTTCTGAAAGGATATGTGCCGGGCGGACTCATCTACAAGTTCTACGAGAGACCTCTCGATATGCAGGAACTTGTCAATGACCTGTCCAAATACATGCAGGAGGATTCGCAGATCGCAAGAAGAAAAAGCATTCTGATCGTGGATGACGATGTATCGTATATGAGCATAATCATGGAGTGGCTCAAGGATGATTATCGTATTTCAATGGCCAATTCGGGGATAGAGGCGATCACGTGGCTTGCCAAGAATCAGGCCGATCTGATACTGCTCGATTATGAAATGCCGGTAACGACCGGGCCGATGGTCCTCGAAATGATTCGTTCAAGTGCCGAGACTGCGGATATTCCCGTTATGTTCCTTACCGGAAAAGGAGACAAGGAAAGCATAATGAGTGTTCTTGCGTTAAAGCCGGTCGGCTATCTGCTCAAGACCGTCGACAGACGTGAACTCAAGAAAAAGATCAATCAGTTCTTTGCAACACATATATGATCGGTTAATGCTTTTCCCGCAGATACTGTGATGAAACGGGAAATTCAAAGTAAGTGTCGGGATAAGGTTCGTCCTCTAGAGTGAAATGCCACCATTCGCAGTCTATAGGGACGAAACCGTTCCGCACCATGACCTGCTGAAGAATCATCCTGTTCTCATACTGTTCGTCGGTTATATTCCTGCAATCCGGATGTGAGACTTCGTCGAACAGATCAAACG
>JAEEJD010000078.1 GCA_016281675.1 Lachnospiraceae bacterium | reverse complement strand
TTTACTTCTGATAAGCTTTACAACCTGCTCTATCTTCTGGCGAAGTGACTTCGAAATATCGTCAAAAATCAGATGTGCCTCGTCAAAGAAGAAGATCATCTTCGGTTTCTCGGTATCTCCGACCTCAGGAAGCGTCTCAAAGAGTTCCGACATGAGATACAGAAGAAATGCCGTGTATAATGTCGGATCCGATGCGAGCGTTCTGCCGTCGAGGATATTGATCGTTCCTCTTCCGTCCATCGATCTCTTTGTAAAATCCAGTATATTGATCCCGGGTTCCGTAAAGTACTTATCACCGCCCGCTGCCTCAAGTGCGACTACTCCGCGGATTATTGCCGCGACACTTGCCTTTGTAACGTTTCCGTACTTTGCCGAGATCTCCGATGCGTTTTCGCTCGCATACTGAAGCATTGCTTTCAGATCCTTGATATCAACAAGAAGGAGCTCTTCGTCATCGGCCATCTTGAACAGACACGTCAGGATATCCGCCTGTGTGTCGTTAAGGTTCATGAGCTTTGCAAGAAGAATGGGACCCATTTCGGATACCGTTGTTCTGAGCGATATACCGTCTTTCCCGTATATGTCCCAAAATGCCGTAGGATAATCCTTGAATGAAAATCCCGTCTCGGCAAGTCCGAACCTTTGGATCCGGTCCTTCATGTCATCGCTGTCTTCTCCGGGTTTACACAGTCCTGACAGATCTCCCTTCATATCAGCAAGAAACACCGGAACACCCGCATCGGAGAATGACTCTGCCAACACTCTCAAAGTGGTCGTCTTACCCGTTCCGGTCGCACCCGCGATAAGTCCGTGTCTGTTAGCCATCTTCGGAAGGATCGACACCTTTTTGTCTCCCGCGGTTCCTATCCAAATCCTGTCATCGTAGAACATATGAAACCTCCTTATGTTATAATCAATCCTGAGGCATATTATACCATAAAATAAGAAACGGGGACGGTTCTCGATTCTCATTTTGATAAGGAGGAACACCTCATGAGATATCCCGGATTTTTGAAAGACGGCGGCCGGATAGGCTTTATCGCACCGAGCTTCGGATGTGCCACCGAGCCATACCGTACCGATTTTGACGAATCACTTGAATGGTTTAAGAAACTCGGCTACAGGACCGTACTCGGCCCGAACTGCTATTGCGATACCGGTATCGGGATAAGCAACACACCTGAAAAATGTGCAGCCGAAGCAAATGATTTTCTGACAGGTGACAGGAGCGACGTGATCATATCATGCGGCGGCGGTGAACTTATGTGTGAGATACTTCCGTTTATGGATTTTGAAAAGATCGCATCATCCACTCCGAAATGGTTCATGGGTTATTCAGATAACACGAATCTTACGTTTCTTTTGAACACACTGTGCGATACCGCATCGATATATTCAGTCTGCGCTTCGAAGTTTACTCAAGATCATCACCGGTGTGTTGATGACGCATTCGATGTACTTTGCGGAAAGAAGCTGTCTGTATCAAACTACGATAAGTGGTACAAAGAAAAATACGGTCCCGATGTCACTTCCGAAGATCAGCCCGATAGCGATCCGGAGCGGGAGGTATACACAAGCAGGAACGGTGATGTATTTGACGTTCTTCCGTATAAACAGTACATTTTCCGGGGAAGTGAGAGCGCAGACGAAGCCGAATTTTCCGGACGACTTGTCGGCGGTTGCATGGACTGTCTTATCAATCTTATCGGAACTAAGTTTGATAAGATGTCGGATTTTGCGGACAAGTACAAAGATGATGGGATCATATGGTTCCTTGAGAGCTGTGATCTGTCCGTAATGTCGCAAAGACGGGCTCTGTGGCAGATAGAAAATGCGGGATGGTTTTCAAATGTCAAAGGATTTCTTATCGGACGGCCGCTTCGATTTGACGATACTTTCGGGGAGTTTGATCATTATGATGCCGCGCTCGGAATACTCGGCAAATACGATGTTCCGATAATACAGGATGTGGATATAGGGCATCAGTTTCCGCAGATGCCGATCATATCCGGGGCATGTGCGGATGTAAGTGCCAAAGGTAATTTACTTAACATTCAATTCAAGTTGGATTAAAGGCACGAATAGAACATATACTGCTGCATGATCCCTGCAACATTACCGTAACGCGGGAAGGGATTAATGCCTCCGTATCGCTCGTTTATGACACGGGCGATCCATGTGTCGACCGGCGCCCGGCCGGTCCTGTGATATGCAAAAAGAGCCACGCAGTTGGCAACCTTGTCACCTACGCCGGCAAATGATTTTAACTTATCAAACAGCTCTTCATCGGGGAGCTGATCCAGTTCCTCAAGATCCGTTTCATGAAGAGCGACTCTCTCGACGGCTTTGCGGATATACGGAACGCGGTAACCGAGTCCGCACGATGCCAGTTCCCCTTCGGTAGCGGCAAGCATATCTTCCGGTTTCGGAAAGAAACCGTTTCGTCCGTATAACGCCACAAGTCTTTCTACGCTTGTCCTTATCGCGGGAATGCTTTTTCGCTGCGATATGATAAAACTGATCAGCATCTCAAATTTGTCCTGCCGAAGTATCCTTATTCCGGCACCGCCTCTTGCGGCTTCCCGCAGATATGAATCATCTTCGG
Source organism: Lachnospiraceae bacterium (assembly GCA_016281675.1). The sequence continues at coordinate 1,661 of JAEEJD010000078.1, read as the reverse complement.
GAATACTGTTTCTTATCTTCCTGTAATTCGTATCAAGGTCGAAATACTTATGCCATATACCGTCCCACTCTTCCTTTGTACATGATACGGAAAGTCTGGTGACGGAATCCGGATCTTTCCTGCCCGTCCGCGACTCAATAAGTGTTTCATCCGTGATATCTACAGCATGATCACCGGTAACGAACCTGTATACACCTTCTTCGAGTTTCCGGGGTCTGAAACACTGCCCTGAGGCAATTATCCTGTCAAGGTCCAGATCGTCATCTATCGTGATGTTGTTTAATACAGGAGTACCTTTTGTCATCAGAGTTTCTGCTCCATATCGTCAAGGGACGCGTAGCCGTACAATAAAGCGGAATTTGTGATCGTCTCTTTTGCTATGTTGCGGCCTTCCTTTGCCATACGCGCGACAAACCTTCCGTACAGGCCGAGTGTCATGTCTGAATACGTTGATATCTCACCGCGAAGGTATGTCTCATATGATGTATTAAACGGTGTATCCTCCGATGTGTGTATGGATCTGGCTTCGCCGGCCGCCTTCGGATAATCTTTGGCAAACTCTTCCATCATGCCGACCTGGATTCCCACAATGGCTTCTATGATCTGTTTCTTTTCATCGTCTATCGGCGGCATGCTGTCCTTGATCTTCTCATATTCTTCCGGAGCGGTAGACTCTTCCATTCGCCCGTATTTCTCGGTGATGAGATTCCAACCTCTCGCATTCGCTTCTTCGAAATCATTTATGAAACTTGCAAGCATTTCCTCGTCCCAAAGCATGTACTGACTCTTTCTCATAATGGAAAAGGTCTGCCAGTCATCCTGGCAGCTTGCACGACCGCCCTGATTCTCGACTTTGTCAAAAGCCTTCCATTCGAGGGAGACGATCTTCTCAATGAGCTTATCTTTTGACATATGCTCCATCGCATTATCCGTCTTCACACTGTGTCCGGAAGGTGCATCGCCTGCTCCCCCGTTCAGTATCTCATTCGTATGATGATCGAGATAATTGTCGCTGTTTCCCGCAAGGCCCCGCTTGTTGAGTCTTCCGAGGATATCGGTGCATATGTCCTCGATGATATCCTGTGAACCGGCTCCGCCGGCCCCTGCCTGTGTGAGCGAAGCAAGCTTTGCCGGAATGTCCCCGGTATCCTCAAGGTTCTCCAGTCCTTTGTACATCCACTTGATATACGGAGCGTACTGCCTGTTAAGAAGGTAGAGCATCTGCATCGTATTTTTGGTGAACTCCGACATATAGACCGACGCCGTAACGAGATCTCCTCTTTGAAGCATCCTCGGGTAGTTATACTGCCCTGTCTGGGACATGAGCGCCGCTGCCTGAGCAATTCTACATCTCCAAACCGGATCAGGGTAATACTCTTTGAGTTTATTTCTGATATAGGTAAAACCTCCGAGCTCATCTACAAACACTTCACCGTTTACGGCATGTGCAAGTCCTGTCTCATCAACCGCAAGCCACTCCTCATTTGTTTTCGGTGCTCTTTTTATCCCGAGGTATTTTCTGTAGAACTTTCCTACCGTATATACCCCCGTTCTCTTACCTGCTTTTTCCGTTTCAAGGCGGCTTATCCCCATGAACTCTTTCGGAAGTCTGTCATATTCCTTCTGCAGTTTCTTCCCGATCTTCTTATAGTCTTCCTTTG
>JAEEJD010000077.1 GCA_016281675.1 Lachnospiraceae bacterium | reverse complement strand
GGTGTTGGTACAAAGATCGGTGCTTACATCGTTGAGCATTGCGGCGCTACCAAGGACAACCCGAAGACCATCGAGCTCTTCATGGGTTCACCTGATGATAACAACGCTCATATGCTTTATGCAGGACTTATGGAGCAGATCCAGCCTCTCCTTGACGAAGGCGCTCTCGTTTGTAAGTCAGGACAGATCGATTTCGATTCCAACAACACACTTCATTGGGACCAGCAGACAGCAATGAAGAGATGTGAAGACATCCTTACAAGATACTATGCAGACACAAAGCTTGATATCTGTGCATGTGCATATGACGGACTTTCATACGGATGTATGTCAGCTCTTGAAGGTGCCGGATACACAGACGCTGACTGGCCGATGATCACAGGACAGGATGCAGAGCTTATGGCTACAAAGCACATCATCTCCGGTAAGCAGACAATGTCTATCTACAAAGATACAAGACTCCTTGCTTCAAAGTGTGTTACAATGGTACAGGCAGTTCTCGAAGGATCAGAGCCTGAGATCAACGACACAGAGCAGTACAACAACGGCAAGATCGTGGTTCCTTCATACCTTTGCGAGCCCGTTCCTGTTGACAAGGACAACTACAAAGAAGTTATCATCGGTGGCGGATACTACACAGAAGAGCAGCTTGCTGAATAATCAGTACCGGTTTTGATCACTTCATATAAACAGGGCGGCGGCATATGCCGCCCTGTTTTTGAAAATGATTTAATTATTTAGAAGGAGTAGGTAGGATGTCGGATTACATCTTGGAAATGAATCATATTACGAAGGAATTCTCCGGAGTAAAGGCTCTTGACGATGTTAATCTTAAGGTTAAAAAAGGCGAGATCCACGCGATATGCGGTGAGAACGGAGCCGGCAAGTCCACCCTTATGAATGTCCTGTCGGGCGTGTATCCTTTCGGAACGTACGAAGGAGATATCCTGTATAAAGGTGAACACTGCAAATTCCACAGCCTTAGAGATTCCGAAGCAAAAGGCATCGTTATCATTCATCAGGAGCTGGCACTGAGCCCACTGCTTTCGGTAGCGGAAAATGTGTTCATAGGTAATGAGCAGACAAGCAGGAAGGGTATCATAGACTGGACCGAAACAAGGCGTCGCGCGCAGGAAATGCTCGCGAAGGTGGGATTGGAGCATGAAGATGTTAACGTTCCTATTAATACCCTTGGTGTAGGAAAACAGCAGCTTATAGAGATCGCCAAGGCGATGGCCAAGAAAGTTGAGTTGCTGATACTTGACGAGCCCACGGCGGCTCTTAATGATGAAGAGAGTAAGAAGCTTCTTGATATAATGCTTCAGCTCAAGCAACAGGGAATCACATGTATCATCATCTCTCATAAGCTTAATGAGATAGAATACGTTTCCGATTCGGTCACGATAATAAGAGACGGTAAGACCATTGAGACGCTTGTCAAAGGAGTCGATGATTACTCGGAAGACAGAGTTATCAAATCAATGGTAGGACGTGAGATGACAAACCGTTATCCCGTCAGAGAAGGAGTGACTGTCGGAGATGTTATCTTTGAGGTCAAGAACTGGAACGTGTTCCATCCCGACGATGAACACCGTCAGATGCTCAAGGATATAAACATCAAAGTCCGTGCCGGCGAAGTCGTGGGACTGGCCGGTCTGATGGGAGCCGGAAGAACGGAGCTTGCCATGAGCCTGTTCGGACGAAGTTACGGACAGAAGATATCAGGACATGTTCTGATAAACGGCAGAGAAGTACAGCTCAAAACGGTCAAAGACGCCGTTAAGAATAAACTGGCATATATTTCCGAAGACAGAAAAACATACGGACTCAATCTTATCGGAGATATCAAAGAGAACATGACGATCGCGGCAAGACCGTTCTTCTTCTCAAAGAACGGTGTCATAAATGCCAATGACGAGATAGTCGCGGCGCAGGATTATAAAGAGAGGATCAACGTTAAAGCCAACTCCATCAATCAGGTGGTTGGATCGCTTTCGGGAGGTAACCAGCAGAAAGTTGTTGTTGCCAAATGGATGCTGACACAGCCGGATGTCCTGATCATGGATGAGCCTACAAGAGGTATCGATGTAGGTGCGAAATACGAGATCTACTGTGTAATCAATGAACTTGCAAAAGCAGGTAAGGCGATAATAGTTATCTCATCCGAAATGCCCGAGATAATCGGAACCTGTGACAGATGTTACGTTATCAATGAAGGCGAGATAGCGGGAGAACTGAACAAGGACGAGTTTTCACAGGAGCGTATCATGCAACTTATCATGGCTCACATGAGAAAGGGAGATGGAAATGGAAACTAAAAACAAAAAAACAGTCAATATGGATTTAAAACAGTACGGAATGTTTTTGATCCTGATAGGTATATTTATCCTGTTTGCGATTACCACAAAAGGCGCAAACGCAAAACCCGTTAATATCAACAACCTTATCATGCAGAACGGATACGTGGTCATTCTTGCGATCGGTATGCTGCTCTGTGTACTTACCGGTAACATCGATCTTGGTGTAGGATCCGTAGTTGCCGTTACAGGATCTGTTGCGGGTATCATCATGATAGACTACAAGATGAACATGTGGGTTGCGATCCTGGCAGCTCTTGCGGTAGGTCTTCTGACCGGTCTGTTTGCGGGATTCTTTATCGCATACCTGAGTATACCGCCTTTCGTAGTAACGCTGGCAACGATGCTCATGGGAAGAGGTCTTACATATACACTGCTTCAGGCACAGACAAAGGGCCCCTTCTCCGAATCATATAACTTTATCGGTGCCGGATTCCTGCCTTCGATCAAAGTACCCTTCGGAGACGGGACAATAGATATAGTAAGTATCGCGGTTGCGATCATTGCGTCGATCGTACTGATCATTTCCGAGATCAAAGACAACGCAACAAAGAAGAAATACAACTTCGCTGTCAATCCCTTATGGCAGACGGTTCTCAAGCTTGCAATCATGATGTTCATCATCTGGTTCTTCTTCTATAAGCTTGCAAGAAACAACGGTCTTCCGTTCGTACTTCTCATCATGGTGATTCTGATAGCCGTATACGGATTCATCACGAGCAAGACTGTTGCGGGACGTCAGATATATGCTCTCGGAGGAAACAGAAAGGCAGCAAACCTGTCCGGTATCGATACGAACAAAGTATTCTTCTGGGTATATGTGAACATGGGACTTCTGTCATCCATAGCCGGAATCGTGCTCGCAGCAAGAAACGGATCGGCTACGCCTAAGGCCGGTGACGGATTCGAGATGGATGCCATCGCATCATGTTACATCGGTGGCGCTGCGGTTGCCGGTGGTGCCGGAACTATAGTAGGAGCTGTTGTCGGTGCGTTCATCATGGGTATCCTCAATAACGGAATGTCACTGATGGGATTCACTACCGATGTACAGAAGATCTTCAAAGGAATGGTTCTTCTGCTGGCGGTTACGCTGGACGTTCTCTCAAAGAGAAAGAAGAATTAATCCATATAAGTAAAAGACACGGATGACACAGGCTGTGGGAGCTCCCGCAGCCTTGTTGTCTGTTTATGCGCATGATGATAAAATCATAAGATAAGACTGCGGGTGTTCCGCGCGGAGGAAGTATGGATCTGTATAAAGTTCTGCTTGTCGATGACGAGGAAGAAGTCAGGGAAGCGATAAGAAAAAGAATAAACTGGGAAGAGATAGGTTTTACCGTTATCGGTACGGCCGAGAACGG
>JAEEJD010000076.1 GCA_016281675.1 Lachnospiraceae bacterium | reverse complement strand
ATGATACTCGCCATGTTGATGGTTGAAATAGATATCATCAGTTATTTTTATCCGGATGAGTACCTTGACAGCGCATATTCGATCGATTATCCGAAACTGTATGAGGAGGGGATACGCGGGATAATCTTTGATATAGACAATACACTTGTTATGCATGACTATCCGCCCAACGACAAAGCTGTTGGGCTTTTAAAGGAGCTGGATTCGTTGGGATTTAAGATTCTGTTTTTGTCAAATAACAAGGAGGGTAGGGTCAAGAGCTTCAGGGATGACAGTATCCCGCATGCGATGTATCTTCACAAGGCCGGAAAGCCGTCTCGCAAAGGTTATATTAAGGCGATGGATATGATGGGAACGAGGCCGGCTTCGACAGTGTTTATCGGAGATCAGCTCTTTACCGATGTATGGGGAGCGAAACGCTGCGGCATCGGGAACATTCTTGTAAAGCCTATCCACCCGAAGGAGGAGTTACAGATAATACTGAAGAGACGACTGGAGTGGCTTGTTCTGTCTTCATATAAAAGGGCGGGGCTTTGCCAAAACAGGAGCCACGAGAAAAAAGAGTTGAATTATTGAGAGTCGTAATGTAAACTATGAAAGAATCTTTTTGCGGACAATTACATTTAGGAGGAATATCGAATGATTTCAGCTGGTGATTTCAGAAACGGTATTACTGTTGAGATAGACGGTCAGATATTTCAGATCATCGAGTTTCAGCATGTTAAGCCGGGAAAAGGCGCAGCCTTTGTAAGAACTAAATTAAAGAATATAGTAAACGGCGGTGTTGTGGAGAAATCTTTCCGTCCTACGGAGAAGTTCCCACAGGCACGTATCGATAGAAAAGATATGCAGTATCTGTACAGTGACGGAGATCTGTACTATTTCATGGATAACGAGAGCTTTGAGCAGATCGCTCTTAACGGAGATACCGTAGGTGATGCACTCAAGTTCGTTAAGGAAAATGAGATGGTCAAGGTCTGCGGACACAACGGAAACGTATTTGCGATCGAGCCTCCTTTATTTGTAGAGCTTGAGATAACCGAAACAGAGCCCGGGTTCAAGGGCGATACCGCAACGGGTGCAACGAAGCCCGCAACGGTTGAGACAGGCGCTAACGTTAACGTTCCTCTTTTCGTTGAACTTGGTGATAAGATCAAGATCGATACAAGGACCGGCGAATACCTTTCAAGAGTTTAGTTTAAAGCACAGGGGCTGCACAGGCAGCCCTTTTTTATTGCATTTCCTTCCGTTTCCGGATCATCGCTGCCGTAGATGAGAAAAGGAGAAGGAAATGGAATATACGGAATTCTTAGATGCTGTCTGTGATTATATAAACGAATCAACCGATGAGATCAGAGTAGGCATTCACAGTGCGACAAAGAACAACGGGGTAAAGCTTAGCGGACTGTCTTTTTCAAAGGCGGGATACAATGCGTCTCCGACGATCTATATGGAGAACTATTATGCCGATTACCTAAACGGTGCCGACATATGTGAGATCGGGGACAGGCTTATGCAGCTTTATCGGGAAAATAACCTTGCTGTCAGTCTCGACATGTCTTTTTTCGAAGATTTCTGGGCGGTTAAGAACAGGCTGTTCATTAAGCTGATAAACAGGCTGTCGAATCGTGATTTTCTCGAAGAGGTCCCTTATGAGGAGTATCTTGATCTTGCCATAGTGGCATATGTGAGGATCAGTGACAAAAAGATCGGAAACGGTGTCATAATGGTCAGGAACGAGCACTGCCGGATGTGGGGAGTGGATCCCGATACCGTATTGTATACGGCAAAGAAGAACACGCACGATCATGACGGTTTTACTATAAGGCATATAATGGACGTCCTTTCCTCGATGGGGAATAACAAAATGTCAGATTCGTGTCGCAACAGGGACGAATTTCCAATGTATGTCGCCACAAACCGGAAGATGGTAAACGGCGCCTCGGTTCTTACGATGAAGGACAAACTCAGGGAGTTCTATAAGGTGATCGGGGGCGAATATTATATAATACCGAGTTCGGTCCATGAGCTTATACTGGTGGGAAAAAGCTCGACGGATGGTGACTTTGACATAAACCGCATGATAAAGGAGGTCAATGAAACCCAGTTGGGGCCTGACGACGTACTTTCGGATCACGCGTATCTGTACTCGGCGGATGATGAAGTATTGATATTTTAGGTGCCCTATGTTATAGTAAAATACGTGTGAAATCGGGTATTTATGTGCTCTCGCACGTAATTACCCGATATGCACTCGTAGCTCAGTGGATAGAGCAGCGGTTTCCGGTGCCGCGTGTCGGGGGTTCGAATCCTCTCGGGTGCATGCTCTGTCTGCAGGAGTTCTACAAGACACAGAAGAGGTTAGTATTTATGGCTAGAAGAGGTTTCAAGGAGTATATATCGAGAAATTACCGCTATTTCATCATCGGCGGTTTGTTCATAGCGCTTGTTGTGGTACTCATCGTTGTTTGGAGCAGGAGTTCCCATAAGGATGACAGTGAAGAGGATACTGCATCTACCATTCCCGAACTTGAGACTACGGTTGAGGTTCCGAAGGATAAGTACGAGGAGAACGCATACGCGGATGTCAATTCGCTTGTTTCCTCATATCTCGGTGCAATGAGTACGGGTGATACGGTCACGATGGCGTCGCTGTCTTCATCGCTTTCGGATGATATGAAGGCATTTTATGAGGCGCAGGCCAAGTATGTGGGCAATTATACGGACTATAATGTTTATACCAAGAAGGGGCCTGCGGAGAATTCATATTTCCTTCTCGCAACATATGACCTTCTTATAAACGGACAGACGACACCGCTTCCGGCACTCATCTCACTGTATGTGTGCAGGAATGATTCCGGTTCGCTTTACATCAATTCCGAGAGCCTTACGGCGGACGAAGAGGCATATATCCTCGAACTTGTCGCTCAGAAGGACTTTGCGGAACTTATTAACAAGATAGAACTTGATTACAATTCGGCACTTGAATCGGATCCCGCACTTGCGCAGGCCGCAAGTTCGCTTAAAGATGAGATCAACAAGGATGCCCAGGAGATCCTGACGGCTAAGCAACAGAAGGATCTTGAAGCCGCAGCGGAAGCCGAGGCAGCAGCACAGGCCGAAGCACAGGCAGCATCTGCCAGCCAGGTCAAGTGTACGAGTGAGAACGTTAACATCCGTGCATCGGCAAGCACCGATTCCGAGAGTATCGGAAAGACAAAAGCCGGAGATGTATACACAAGATACGAGAAGATGGAGAACGGCTGGAGCAAGATCGATTACAACGGTAAAGAGGCATACATCAAGAGTGAATTCTTAGAGCCCGTTGAGGAGAGTTCTTCTTCGGAAGAAGGCCAGAGTGAAGGTTCGGCCTCCGCCTCCAATCTTAAACCCGGTGACAAGATCACCGTCAAGGAAAACGTCAATGTTCGTAAGTCAGCATCCGAGACCGGAGAGAAGATCTCAACGGCCTACAGAGGAGAGCAGTTTGAACTCATTGAACTTTCAGGCGGATGGTGCAAGATCAAATACAAAGGTGAGGAAGCATACGTTAAAGCTGATTATGTTGAGTAGACGTTATGCGGCAATATGTGATCGAAGCCCCGTAAACATCGGTTTATGGGGCTTTAGTTTCAGGTCGGGGACGATATGAACGAAGGAACAAGGATAAACAAATATCTTGCCGAGTCGGGAGTATGTTCCCGGCGCGAGGCGGATAAGCTCGTGGAAGCCGGAAAGGTACTGATCAACGGCGAGACAGCCACAAACGGATCAAGGGTCATGCCGGGCGATTCGGTGAGCGTTTCCGGAAAGAAGATAAACGGTCCCGAACAAAAAGCGTACCTTGCTTTTTATAAACCCACCGGTATCGTATGTACGGCCGAGAGGCGTGAAGAGAACAACATAATGGATTATATCGATTATCCCGTGAGGGTCACATACTGCGGGAGACTCGACAAGGATTCGGAAGGCCTTCTTCTGCTTTCAAACGACGGCGACCTTATGCAGCTTCTGATGAGAGGGGCGAACAATCATGAGCGGGAGTATCTCGTCAGGGTCAACAAACCTTTGACTGATGAATTCCTCTCATCGATGGAAAAAGGTGTTTTCCTGCCGGAACTTAACGTTACGACAAAGAGGTGTTCGATAAGGAAGATATCGGATGTAACGTTTACGATAACACTTAAACAGGGACTTAACAGGCAGATCAGAAGGATGTGCCGTGCATTCGATTATCACGTAAGATTTTTAAAACGCGTAAGGATAGAGAATATCCAGCTTGGAGATATGGAGCCGGGTTCATTTCGGGAACTTGAAAAGGACGAACTGGCGGAGCTTAAAAGGAGAGTATATGGACAGATCCGCAAGAATACATGAACTTGTTGCTCTGCTAAATGATGCATCCCGGGCTTACTATGCCGAAGACCGGGAAGTAATGAGCAATTTCGAATATGACAGACTCTACGACGAACTTGAGTCGCTTGAGCGTGAAACCGGTATCGTTCTTGCAAACAGTCCGACGCAGTCGGTAGGATACGAATCGGTGACAGAACTTCCGAAAGAGCGACATGCATCTCCGATGCTCTCGCTTGACAAGACAAAGGACAGGGAGGCATTAAGGGACTGGCTTGACGGGCAGGAAGCCCTTCTCTCATGGAAACTTGACGGGCTGACAATTGTACTCACTTACGAAAACGGAAAACTTGCAAAAGCGGTTACAAGAGGAAACGGAGAGATCGGCGAGGTCATTACCGCCAATGCCCGGACGTTTGTCAATCTTCCGGCGTCGATTCCTTTTAAGGGAACACTCGTGCTTCGCGGTGAGGCCGTCATCGGTTATAAGGATTTTGAGAAGATAAACGAATCGATACCGGAAGCGGACGGCAAATACAAGAATCCGAGAAATCTCTGTTCGGGTTCGGTAAGGCAGCTTTCAAGTGCGATCACCGCCAAAAGGCATGTAAGGTTTTTTGCCTTTAATCTTGTCGGTGCCGACGGAGTTGATTTTTGCAACAAAAGATCGGCGCAGTTTGATTTTCTCAAAGAACAGGGTTTTGAAGTTGTAGAGTATTACGTTGTCAACCCGGATACGATACTCGACAGGATCGCATATTTTGCATCCGCTATTGAAGATAACGATATACCTTCGGACGGACTTGTTCTTACTTTAAACGATCTTGCTTATTCGGCATCGCTCGGGCGTACCGCCAAATTCCCCAGGGATTCGATAGCGTTCAAATGGGCGGACGAGGTAAGGGAAACGAAGCTTCTGGAAATCGAGTGGAGCCCGTCACGTACGGGACTGATCAATCCCGTTGCCGTATTTGAACCCGTTGAACTCGAAGGAACAACGGTATCCCGTGCAAGCGTACATAACCTGAGCGTCATAGAATCACTAGGACTCGGGATAGGAGACACCGTCACGGTATATAAGGCAAATATGATCATTCCTCAGATTGCGGATAATCTGACGAGAAGCGGCAACCTTGAGATACCGGATAAGTGTCCGGCGTGTGCCGGTCCCACGACCGTGATGAACGATAACGGCACGAGAACTCTGGTGTGTACGAATAAAGATTGCAGCGCCAAAAAGATCAAGAGCTTCACCTTATTCGTGAGCCGTGATGCGATGCAGATCGACGGTATGAGTGAGGCCACTCTCGAGAAGCTTGTCGCCAGAGGCATGATCCGTGAATTTGCGGATATTTACAAGCTTGGAAGATACAGGGAAGAAATATGTGCTATGGACGGCTTCGGTGCCAAGTCATTCGAGAACATGACCGAAAGCATCGAAAAGAGCCGCAACACCACACTTGTGCGTGTGATATACAGTCTTGGGATCCCGAATGTCGGGCTGTCGAACGCAAAGGTCCTGTGCAGGCACTTCGATCACGATCCGGACAGGATCAGAAATGCGGACGTTTCCGAACTGTCGGCGATAGACGGAATAGGTGATGTCATTGCGGGAAGTATTGCAAATTTCTTCGCGGATGAACACAACATGCGTGTGCTTGACGATCTTCTCGAATGCGTTAATCTTGAAAAGCCCGATGTATCGGAAGACGGTTCGGTGCTTTCGGGCAAGACATTTGTTATAACGGGTTCGCTTGAAAACTACTCGAGCCGGAACGAACTGAAGGATATAATAGAAGCAAAAGGAGGCAAGGTCGCGGGATCCGTCAGCGGAAATACGACATGCCTTATCAACAACGATGTAACATCGAATTCGTCAAAGAACAAAAAAGCCAAAGAACTCGGGGTCAGGATTATCTCCGAGGATGATTTTATAAAAGAGTATCTAAACGCTTAAAGGAGTATCGATAATGCCGATCAAGATACAGGATTCGCTGCCGGCACAGGCCATACTTGAGAATGAGAATATATTCGTTATGACGGAATACAGGGCAATGCACCAGGACATCCGTCCTCTTAACGTACTCATCCTCAATCTTATGCCGACAAAGGAAGTGACGGAAACGCAGCTGCTGCGAAAGCTTTCCAATTCGCCGCTTCAGGTCAACATAGAACTGCTTCAGACGGCAAGTTACACGCCGACACATGTGGATTCGACGCATCTGGACAGCTTCTATACGACGTTTGACAAAGTGCGTGACCGTAAGTTTGACGGAATGATCATCACGGGGGCACCGCTCGAACATGTCAAATACGAGGATGTTGCATACTGGGATGAGCTGTGCGCGATAATGAAATGGTCGGAGAAGCATGTTCACTGTACATATTACCTGTGCTGGGGAGCATACGCCGCGCTCTATTATTTCTACGGCATCAAGCACGAATTCTATGACAAGAAGCTTTCGGGCATATACGAACATAAGGTGTTGAAACCGACATCGCCGCTGTTTCGGGGATTCGATGATGTGTTCCATGCACCGCAGTCGAGGGAGATTTATGTTACACCCGAACAGATACTGGCGGTTCCGGAACTCGAGCTTATGGCTGATTCCGATGAGGCCGGAGTGACAATCGTCAAGACGGAGGATTCAAGGAAGTTCTTCGTGACATGCCATGCGGAATACGATGCCGATACGCTT
>JAEEJD010000075.1 GCA_016281675.1 Lachnospiraceae bacterium | reverse complement strand
TCTGTAAGCGCATAACCGAAACCTGCGGGAAGCTGACGGACTGCATCCGCCGATGACATCTCCCAGTGAAGAACGTTCTGCTGATCGAACATTCCGCCGAGGTTGATGCCGCTCTCCATGGATGTGAACTGTCTTGATACCTGGTACCTTGCGCAGTCGCTAACATCATCGTTCGTCATTGCAGCGATGAACTGGATCTTATGATCCCTGCCCTTTTCAAGAGCTGTCTCGAAGAACGCGTTCATCTCGAACTCATCCGAATATACGGTCTCGATGAATGAAACATAATCGTTGATCAGGATAACGATCCTCTTCTGATCCTTGAGCGCTTCGGCAACATTCTTGCCTGCATCCCTTGCATCGTTAACGATACCGTTACGCTCGCCGAACTTCGGAACTATGTCGTCCTGCATGAGCTTGAAGAGTCCTGCCGCATCCGTGATGTAATTCTTGATCTTGGCTGTCTTTGCAAAATCCTTCAGTTCCTCACTCTTGCCGTCAAAGAGGATTATCTCGTCCTTCTTCTGGATGGCTTCAAGAGCAAGTGCCTTGATCATGTTCGTCTTACCTGTCTTGCCGAGGCCGACGATGCTGATGCAGTACTCGTTGTCCATGTCAAGCGTCAGGACAGTCTCGCCGTCCATCGTCTTACCGAGTGCAAACTTATTCTCGGGATAATCCTTTGTCTCTTCAAGAAGTTCCTTGATCGACAGTGAATCAAGTACCTGGCCGAGCTTCTTCGCACCCTTTGCGCTGCTTTCAACATTCAGACCTGCAAGGCTCTTCTTGATGCTCTGTGCCTGTGACAGGCCGTCCTTCTCCTTAACGGGAAGCGCAACCTGGAACTCAACGCTTGTAGGAGCCTTGATAAGTCCGCGACCGGGTGTCTTGCCCTCGGGAATGATCTCCGTTCTCTCACCCGTAACTGCTTCGTACTCGAAACGGTCGGGCATCTGAAGAGCTATGCCGCAGTTGAAGTTCTGACGAAGGCGGCTTCGAAGGTCACCCGAAGCGTTGGCCGTGATGATCGTGTAGATACCGTAGCTGACACCTTCTCTTGTGATAACGGCAAGATCGTCATCGAACTTGTCGTAGTTCTCATAAAATGCAGTGAAGTTATCAAGCACAAGGAGCATTGCGGGACAGTCTTTGTTGAACTGAACATACTCCTTGAATGAGCCGATGCCCATTGAAGCAAACTTCTTCTTTCTCTCCGAAAGCTCGTTCGCAAAAAACTCGAACGTATCGGAAAGCTTGTCGTCCTCGCCGTCGAAGCATACACCGCCGATATGGGGCATTGATGCGAATACGGCCATCGTCCTTGACGAAAAATCAAGAATGTAGATATTGACATCGGACGGCTGATACTGTGTGACTGCGCCGTAGATGATCGACTGCAGGAGTGATGTCTTACCTGATCCGGAAGGTCCGCATACGAGAAGGTTGCCGTCTGCAAGGAAATCAACATACGCAGTATACTGGCTCTGAGCCTCGGGGTTGTCTGCAAGACCGATGGGAAGGCGCAGTGAAAATCCTTCGCTCTTCTCTGCCGTAAGATCCTCGAGGTAGATCCTCTTTGAAAGTGCGGGAAGCCAGATCTGACGTACCGCCGCAATCTTGTGCTCCTGTGCGATCTTTGCCGCATACTTAACGACTGCATCAAGCTGCGTGACTTCCTGTATATTGTCTGATTTTTTCTTCTTGTCTTTCTTCTTCGGAACTCCGTTCTTACCGATCAGGTTGATAAGCTCAACCTTGGCGTTCTTCTCGTCAGAGAACGGAACTTCGGGTTCGTAAGCAGCTCCCGACCATCCGGACTGGAACTCCTCGAAGATTTCGTCGCTTCCCACCTGGAAGTATCCGCGACCTGTTCCCGTGATGTATGCCGCATCGGGCTTCTTGAGCATTTCGTTTGAATCCGACTTGTCGGCAACTCTCAGACACAGACGGAACCTTGTGTTTGACCATATCTCGTCATCGACAACACCCGAAGGTTTCTGTGTCGCAAGGATGAGGTTAACACCGAGCGAACGTCCTACACGTGCTGCTGATACGAGTGAGCGTACGAACTCGGGCTGCTCTTTCTTCAGTTCCGCAAACTCGTCGGCGATGATAAGAAGGTGAGGCATCGGCTCTGTTGCAACCCCCGAACGATAAAGTTCGATGTATGCGTCGATATGCTTAACCTTGAAATCATTGAACAGTTTCTGTCTGTGCTTGATCTCGGCATTTATGGAAAGCAGCGCCCTGTTTGTAGCGTTTCCGCCGAGGTTCGTGATAACACCCGATACATGAGGCAGTCCCTCAAAACTCTGTGCCATTCCGCCGCCCTTATAGTCGATAAGTATGAATGCGACTTCATCGGGATGATAGTTGACTGCAAGTGAAAGGATATAACTCTGCAGTGTCTCTGATTTACCTGAACCTGTAGTACCTGCAACGAGTCCGTGAGGTCCGTGGTATTTCTCGTGTATATCAAGATACAGCGGCTGGTTGCCCGACTTGTATCCGACCATTGCTCTCATGCTCTCATACGTTCTGTTCTCGAGCCATCTGTGGTAGATGT
>JAEEJD010000074.1 GCA_016281675.1 Lachnospiraceae bacterium | reverse complement strand
TTATTCCTGCATATCCTGCATATCGTATACGAGATTGAGTTCGTCGTTGATCTGCTCGGCTTCCTCGAACACCGCGAGGAGCGCACCGCTGTAATCCCCGAGCATCTCAAGCTCGTCAAGGTTCTTAAACACGATGCTGCATTCGCCCATCTCGGTCAGGCAGTCAAAGAGCGCATCAAGATTCTTCCCGTAGTAATCCGGAAATTCAAGCGTCTTTGCTATATAATCATGCGCGGCGGCCCTGTCGGTCATCTCGGCGCAATCGATCACGTATTCCCTGCTCATGACCGTCCTCCTGTGTAAGACAATTTTATCACAAAATCAAAGTATTTTCGACAAAAACCGCTCCAGTCCTTTTGCCGGAGTCTCGCCCCAGGGGCCCGTGTCCCCGAGTTCGACAAGCTTGTTTGTGCCGTGATAATCGCTGCCCGCGGTAACGTACAGATCGTGCTTTTCGGCGAGGTTTAGGACCATTTCGCGAAGCACATTCGTATATCCCGAGTAGTAACCTTCAAGACCGAGAAGTCCGAATTCCATGAGCCTTTCAACGCGCTCGGCAAGCTCATCTTTCAGGATCAGATCGTTGCCGCTTCCGTATGGCGGATGCGCCAGAACCGGGATCCCGCCCGCATCCCTGATCGCAGCGATAACATCACGGGGATGAAGGTATTCGGAGCTGAAGTGTTTTCGGTCAATGTATTCGATGCCCTGTTCCTTATTTTCGGCGTAGCCGTACTTGACGAGAAGATTCGCAATGTGCGGCTTGCCCGGATTGTTAAGGGCAAGAAGCTTTTTGATCTCATCGTCGGGAAGGATGAAACCGAGTTCATCTTTGATAAAATCAAGACGCGAGTGCACCTTTTTCATGCGAAGATCGTGCGCGGCCGTAACCGCATCGTTTATCGACGGTGCATCCGGATCGTAATCGTAGCCGAGGATGTGGTATCTGCCGCCCTCGTCCTTGCAGTTGAACTCCGCCCCGGTAATAAATGTCGGGTCGTCGCTTGTCAGCACCTTCCGGACCATCGTGCAACCTTTTGTCGCATCATGATCCGCCAAGGCGAAAATCGTAATGCCCGCTTCCCTGACCTTGCCGAGGATCTCCTCCGGTGTATCGGTACCGTCGGACATGGTCGTATGCATATGAAGATCTATTTTTTGGATCGTTGTATCCATAATTCTTTTTCAAAAATCAAGTGAGTCGACTCTCTCAAGAACCTCGATAAGCCGGTCCTTCCAGTAGGAGAGCTGTTCACGTCCTTCTTTCGTTTCGTTGTCTTTGTGATTTGCCAGGAAGTTCATGGCGCGGACATATCCGGGAACCTTGGCTTTGTCTTCGACCTCGCGGATCCGTGCCTTGTCCTGAGTATTTAAATACGTCTCAAGAGATCTGTACCAGAACTTTTGCGAGATCTCATAATCAAATCCCTGGAATCTCTTAACCTGATCGTGATCCGGATCCGAAAAACCGATGTACGCGTCATACATAGATGCAAGATCGAATATGGGATGTCCAACGGAAAGCGTTTCCATGTCGATAAGGAGTACATCGTTATCTAGAAGCATAATATTCTTCGAATGAAAATCACCGTGGACCAACCGATCGTCAAGCGGAATTGATCGAATCAGGTCAAGGACCTTATCGGCGACGGAGTCGGTCAGCTCATCCCGCAGGTTTTCCGTCTTGGAAATGTACTTGTCTCTTATGTCCGGGAGCCGTATGTCGGAGGCGTGGGTTGTGTGAAGCATGTTCAAAAGTTTGATGCTTTCTTCCACACACCATTCCAGCTTCAACGGATCAGTTGAAAGGATGTGAGAAAAGGACACCGCATCAAGCAGTTCGAATACGGAACCGTAGCAGTCACCGATCCTGACGATCTCGTATGATATGGCCGTCGGTATCCCGAGTATAAGAGCGAGCTTTGCCATCTCGCGTTCTTGAATGATCTCGTCAAGGGCATTTCTGTCGTTGTAGACTTTCACGACGTTGTCCTGATCGATACGATAGATGGTCCCGCTGGCGCCTCTTCCGATCTCTTCGCAGCCATCGACACTTATCCGTCTGTAGGCTTTTTCAATTGTCATCAATTGTGTGAATCCGGTCGTATCAAGGATTTCGTATACACCGGGGCGGACGTTTATTATCTTGACATCGCGACATGATTTCTTGACGCGAAGCAGTGTTCTGAGTCCGGCGCTTGAGATGTAATCAAGATTTTCGGCATCGAAGATGACGGCCTCGTTCTGTCTGCAGGCAAGTATGTTCAGGATACGTTTTTCGATATCGGTAACATTGTTGGAATCGATCCTGCCTTCGAGTTTGATGATCATTTCGGAGGTTTCGTCTGCCATATGCATTACTCCTTTTCTCTCAGAAGGTAGTGAGTATCTTTGTCTATCATGTCAAGAAGGATATCGGCGATATCGGGATCGAACTGGGTGCCGCGGCATCTTTCGATCTCGGCGCGGACCTCTTCCTGAGTACGTGGAGAAGAATAGGATCTCTTTGATGTCATTGCGTCATAACTGTCAGCAAGACAGATGATGCGCGCTTCCTCGGGAATATCCTTACCGGACAGGCCGTCGGGATAGCCTTTTCCGTCGAATCTTTCGTGATGCCATCTCGCTCCGGTGGACAGGTACGGGATCTCGTTGATGGTCTTTAATATATCCCAACCGATCATGGTGTGTTTTTTGATCTCGTTGAATTCATCGTCCGTAAGCTTTCCCACCTTGTTGATGATGGCCTCTGGAACGCCGATCTTTCCTATATCATGCAGGAGTCCGAGTTCGTATATCTCTTCAATCTCTTTCTTCGATTTACCCATGCGACGTGCGAGCTCTCTTGCATACTTGGCAACTCTTTCGGAGTGACCGTTCGTATAGTGATCTTTCGCGTCAACCGCTTTTGACAGAGCGAGCATGACCTCTCGCGAAAGCTGTTCTTTGGCCGTTGCAGCCGCTTCCCTTTCGCGTGCTTCGTTAAGTTCGGCCCTTGTTTTCAGAAGATTAACGTAGTCGGGAGTCTCAATTGAAACGAATATGACGAGCACTCCGATGGATGCCATGAAAAGAGTGATCAGAACATCATCGAAATACAGCATCTGCAGAAGGAAGAATACGCCGGCGATGACGATCGAGATGGCCATCGCTATGAGCTGGTTCCTCTTGTAACGTTCATGATGAGTGAACATGTAAACGCTTCCGATCGCAAAGAAGATAAGAGGGAAGCCGTATGCAACGGGAACGAACAGCGCCTCGTGGATGTAATCCCCGGCTTCGTTATAAGTAAATACCATACCGGTCAGAGGGTTTGTTACAAGAAGCAGTATATTGACCGCGAGCAACCCGTAATTAAGAACGTTGCGGAGCTTACGGGATTCCGTGCCCATGCTCGAATATGCGTATATATAATATATGAAAGAGAACGCCGAAAGTGATGCGAGGATCGAATCGGCGATATTGAACAGATAATGGATCGGGTTGGGAATAAGTGCGTGAGCGCTTGTGACGATCGCCGTTGCGACATCGACTATCGTCGCGATCATGACAATGAATGCGAATCTTCTGAATGCAACATTCACACGAGTCATGTTCGTGTAGCGCATCACGAGATAACTGTAGAGTACTATATCGAGCGGGATCACCGCCAATTCGAGAAAGATATTGTAGTCCAGGTTCATTCTTACAGTTTAGACCATAAAACATGCATTATCAATACTTTTGAGGGGATGCGGATTATATGATATAATATATTTTGTGGTTTTGTGCGAACGCATCATAAAACAGGAGATGATAATATGAAGAAACTTGCGGACGACAGCCTCGGTGCTGTATCAGGCGGAGTAGGAGCACCTGAATCGGGACCTCAGCCTCTTGATACAAGGAAGGCATATTGCCCTAAACAGAAAAAGGAAACGATGTTCAATCTGTACTCCGGCGGTAGAGCCATATGTCAGGAGTGCGGTGAGCAGATAATGATGTAAACATATCCTTGACGTGGGTATGTAAATGCGATATCATTGGCAGGTGACCTTATGTGGTGGGTATGGCGCAGTTGGCTAGCGCGCCAGATTGTGGCTCTGGAGGCCGTGGGTTCGAGTCCCACTATCCACCCGTTTTTATTTTTGTGTCCGTAGCTCAGCTGGATAGAGCAACGGCCTTCTAAGCCGTGGGTCGGGGGTTCGAATCCCTTCGGGCACATGTGTCGCATTACGTACGGCTATAGCCAAGCGGTAAGGCACAGGATTTTGATTCCTGCATTCGCTGGTTCGAATCCAGCTAGCCGTGTGCAGGTAATATTTGGGATACTAGCTCAGTTGGTAGAGCACCTGACTTTTAATCAGGTTGTCGGGGGTTCGAATCCCCCGTGTCTCATGTCCTAAGGAGGGA
>JAEEJD010000007.1 GCA_016281675.1 Lachnospiraceae bacterium | reverse complement strand
TTTCAGTCCTCTGCTCTACCAACTGAGCTATCTGGGCGAACGTCAGCAAAAGCCATTATATACAATCCTGAAAGGATTTGCAACTCTTTTTTCCTATAATACACGTTTGATCGCTGATACGATCTTATCTGCGGTTATCGGCTTGCTGATATGATCGTTCATTCCGGCCTTCAAAGCCATCTGTATATCATCGGGAAGCGCTTCCGCCGTCATTGCTATTATGGGTACCGTTTTGGACTGGGGATGAGAACTTGAGCGTATGGCATCCGTCGCCTCGTATCCGTCCATGCCCGGCATATTGATATCCATAAGGATGACGTCGTATGTTCCCGTGATCGACTGTTCAAAGAGGTCAACCGCCTCTCTGCCGCTGTCACAGACCGTGACGATCGATCCGCGTGATTCAAGCAGTTCTCTTGCGATCAGCTGGCTGACACTGCTGTCTTCAACAACCATTACTCGGAGCTTCTTCAATACGTTTTCATCCACATCCGTCTGCCTGTCTCCGTAATGGGCTCCGTAATTGCCGGATTCAAACCTCTCAAAGAAGTGGTCTATCGTCTGCTGCAGTTCGGTCGCAGCATCTCCGAGAATATCAACATATGATAACAGAGTCTCGTTGTCGCAACCGTTCATGATGTTCTTCTTCGTGATCTCTGTGATCCCGCAGATAGTATTCAACGGGTTGCGTACATTGTAAGACAGTTCAGAGACAAATTTCCTCTCGTCGCTGCTTTGTTTGTCCGAAGCTCCTGATTTGTTTTTCTTTCCGATTCCAAACATTCGCTAATCCTCTGGGAATTCTGCGATAACATAGAATCCTGCAGGTCTTTCCTCTACGCTTGTCACAACGCCTTCCCTGCTTACGAGCCGCTCTCTGAACTCGTAATTTCCGCTCATGGCAAGCGAAGGATCTATGGTATAGTAATAACTCGTCGGAAGCACCCCTTCTGTAACGGTGACCTTCTGTCCCGCCTCAAGCAGTCCGGGGCGTTCCATTTTAAACTCCATCTTGCGCATAATATACCCTCAGGCAGTCTCTAATGTAGCAGATATTCAAGCTTCTGTAAAGGACTTACATGTTTTGTTTCGGAATCCTTTTCTTTTTTCTTTCCGTCTTCCTGTTTTCCTTTTAGGACTATCGCCGATGTTTTGGGAAGTGTGATCTTTATACTTCCGTTAACAACATCTATCTCTTCCGGCTCGGTAGTAAACCCGTCGGCATCCGTAAGCATCAGTCGTGTGACTTTCGATTCTCTCGGGATTCCCGTATGCCATACACGCATCTCGATCTCTTTGTCGCAGTCATTATTGTTGACTATGACTATGATCTCGTTATTCTTGATAAACCTGCCGTATGCTATGACATTATAATCCTTGTGCAGCATTATTCCGGCTCCGGTTATGAGTTCGCGGTTTTCCTTGTGGATCCTGATGATCTCTTTGTGGAACCTTATGAGTTCTTTGTCCTCTTTTCCCCAAGGGTAACTTCTTCTGTTGTCGGGATCCGTGAATCCGCATACTCCGGCCTCATCGCCGTAATAAAGCGTCGGTGCGCCCGCCCATGTCATCTGTATGACGACCGCTTCACGCATGACCGCCTTATTGACTCCCTGATTTGCCGCCTCATATCCCTTATCGGCAACACGTCCGACCACATGGTTGGTCCTTGTCAGGAACCTGGAATGATCGTGGTTTGACAGCTCGTTCATTGTCGTAAACAACGTGGGCGCCATAAACTTGACCACCGAATCTTTCATCATTCCCTCGAATGCATCGGCATTTCCGAGAAGATCCTGGCGAAAATCATCGCTGTGCTTCTGCATTCCCGTCAAAAACCATGTAACAGGCTCCATGAACGCATCATAGTTCATTATGGTATCCCACTCGTCGCCGGCAAGCCAGCCCGAAGGATCCCCGTAATGCTCAGCTATGATTATCGCATTCGGATTGGCTTCCTTGACCGCTCTTCTGAAATCTTTCCAGAATTCATGGTTGTATTCGGGGCTGTGCCCGAGATCGGCAGCAACATCAAGTCTCCAACCGTCAACGTTATACGGCGGAGATACCCATTTCCTGGCTATACGCAGCACGTAATCCCTGAGTTCTTTCGAGCCTTCATAGTTCAGTTTGGGAAGTGTATCGTGACCCCACCAGCCATCATATGTGCCGTTATATGGCCATTTGTTCTCATCAAAGAACCTGAAGAAGTCACGATAAGGGCTGTTCCTGTCTACGTATGCCCCTTTTTCGTATCCTTCCTGGTTCTCGTATATCCGCTCACGGTCCATCCACTTGTTAAACGAACCACAGTGGTTGAACACGCCGTCTATTATGACCTTTATACCCCTCTTATGGGCTTCATTGACAAATGATGCGAAGAACTTGTTTGAGGCCTCAAGATTCGCGTATCCCGTCACCCTGTTGATGTATTTTGTCGCATCCTTGTTCTCGGTCTTATCTCCTTCAAGGAGGTCTCCCTTGTCATCTACGATCTTTCCGAAGTGAGGATCGATGTAATCATAGTCCTGGATATCGTATTTGTGATTTGACGGAGACACGAACAGAGGGTTAAAGTATATCGCATCTATTCCGAGATCCTGAAGGTAATCCAGCTTCTGCAAAACGCCCTCAAGATCTCCGCCGTAGAATTCCCTGACACCCATATAAGCCGGATATTTATTCCAGTCATCGACGTGTGTCACGTTTTCACCGATGTATTTGTACTCATTTGTGAGAACGTCATTTGTCGGATCTCCGTTATAGAACCTGTCGGTATATATCTGATAGATTACCGCTCCCTTTGCCCAATCGGGAGTCTTGAACCCGGGACGTATACGGAAATCGAAATAATCATTCGTTTCCTTCACAACACCCCTGACATCGTAGAAACACTTTGCACCGGCGCTTCCGACCTCAAAATGATACCGGATCATTTCGTTACTCAGACGGTATTTTACGGAATAAAAATCAAACTCGCCCGATGTCTCGGTAAGTTCCATAAGAAAAGTCTCTCCGTTACATACAAGTCTCGCATAATCGATATTGTTCCTGATGCTGCGAAGCCTGATGGTGACTTCACCGTATGCATTTGGCTCTAATGGGATGATATAGTCTTCCGAGTAATCGGAAAAGATCGCCCTTCTGTTCAGAACGGGCTTGTAATTTGTGATGAACCTGCCTTTTTGAAGAAGATCACTGTAAACGGCTGAATCCATTAGTCCCCTCATTTCCCCTTATATTGTACACAACATCATATATTATACCAATATTTTGTGGCAGTCTCAAGATATACCTGTATATATGAAAACAGCTCCTTAAATAAGGAGCCGTTTTTGGAGAAGGTATTTCTTTCTTATGGGAGACAGTTCTTTCGAACTGTCCTCATATTGGGGGGTTACAAGTGCATTATAGTCCCGCCCGTATTCAAAATCCATTCATTAAATTCACAAATATTACAAATACAGATTGATTCCTTTGTGCATTTTAACGGATGATTATGATTTCTGCACAAGAAAAGCACTATATATTGGATATATTGCACATCAATCCGCGATATCAACACCCTCCGACACCTCTGAGTCGGGATCGGGCTGTCCGAACAGAGCCTCAAACTCGGCACGGTTGATTTTCTCCTTCTCCAGAAGGAGCTCGGCACACGCATCAAGCTTATCCCTGTTCTCGTTTATGATCTTGACCGCCTTTTCATAACATGTATCGATTATATATTTAACTTCATCGTCTATCTTTGAAGCCATCGATTCGCTGTAACCTCTTGCATGTGCAAGATCCCGGCCGATAAACACTTCATCGCCCTCGTCGTTATAGCAGATCGCGCCGATATTGTCGCTCATTCCGTAGCGGGTTACCATATTCTTTGCAATATGTGTCGCCGTTTTAATATCGCTTGAAGCGCCTGTCGTAATATCGTCAAGCACTATCGACTCTGCGGCACGTCCTCCGAGAATGGCAACTATCTGGTTGAGCATTCTGCCCTTCGTCTCAAACATCACATCCTCTTCGGGCATCGACATCGTATATCCGCCTGCACCGAGTCCCGTAGGGATGATGGATACCGTATTTACGGGATCGATATCGGGAAGAATATAGTGAAGGATCGCATGTCCGCTCTCATGAAAAGCAGTTATGCGTTTTTCCTTATCCGAAACGACCTTGCTCTTCTTTTCCGCACCTACGCCGACCTTAAGGAACGATTCCCTTATATCGGACATCTTGATGAACTTGCGTCCGGTCTTGGCAGCCTTGATCGCAGCCTCGTTCATGAGATTCTCAAGATCCGCTCCGGTAAATCCCGACGTTGATTTGGATATCTCATCAAGATCTACATCCTCAGCCAGGGGCTTGTTTTTGCTGTGTACCCCCAGTATCTCGCGTCTTCCCTTTATGTCCGGAGTACCTACCGCAATCTTCCTGTCAAAACGTCCGGGACGCATTATCGCCGGATCGAGTATATCCACACGGTTTGTTGCCGCAAGAACTATTATTCCTTCATTGACTCCGAAACCATCCATTTCGACGAGCAGCTGATTAAGAGTCTGTTCTCTTTCATCATGGCCGCCGCCCATACCGGTTCCGCGCCTTCTTGCGACCGCATCGATCTCATCGATGAACACGATACACGGCGCATTTTTCTTGGCTTCCTCAAACAGATCCCTTACACGGCTGGCACCTACGCCGACGAACATCTCGACAAAGTCCGATCCGGAGATCGAGAAGAACGGTACTTCGGCCTCTCCGGCGATCGCCTTTGCAAGAAGTGTCTTACCCGTTCCGGGAGGTCCCACGAGGATGACTCCCTTGGGTATCCTTGCACCGACATCGACATATTTCTTGGCATTCTTGAGGAAATCAACGATCTCTTCAAGATCCTCTTTCTCCTCATCAAGACCCGCCACGTCGCTGAACTTCATCTTGTTGTCGTTACTAGACAGCTTGGCATGACTCTTGCCGAAGTTCATCATCCTGTTGTTTCCGCCCGCCGATCCGTTCATATAAGTAAAGAACACGATCATAAGTACAACTATGATGAGCGACGGCAGCACATATGCCGTAAACCAGCCTTCGCGTTTAACGTCTTCCATGACATATGCGGGGAATTTTTTATTGAGTTCTTCCGCTATCCTGTTGATATCGGAAGTGTACATATACATCGTGAGTCCGGAATTGAGCACCAGCCTTACCTCGCCGGTGGGTACTTCCGAATTCTGAATCAGCCTTATTGCGGCTACATCTTTTGATTCAAGATATGATTCGAACTTGTCGTAATTGATCTGAGCCCTTGTTCCTTCCTGCATCCTTGACCAGATCAATGCCATTCCGACAAAGATCAGCAGGATCACAATATAGAAACTCAAGCCTCTTCCTTTTTTGCTGTTCAAGTGTCCGTATATCCTCTCTTATTATTATTCGGTCGAAACGATCCCTATATACGGAAGATTCCTGTATTTCTGGGCATAGTCGAGTCCGTATCCGACAACAAATTCATCCGGGATGATAAATCCCGTGTAATCCACATTCACATCCTTCTCACGTCTCTCCGGCTTATTCAGAAGGGTACACAGTTTAACCGACGAGGATCCGCGCTTTTGCAGATTATCGAGAAGGTAGCTCAGCGTATTTCCCGTATCGACAATATCTTCCACAACAAGAACGTCTCTGTCCTCGATAGGATCGTCAAGATCCTTCGTGATCTTTACTACTCCGGATGAAACGGTTGAATCACCGTAACTTGAAACGCTCATAAAATCAAGCGTTACAGGCACCGTGATGCGCTTGGCGAGTTCACACGCAAAGAAAGTCGCTCCCTTGAGGATACCGACGATATGAAGTGATTTTCCCTCATAATCTCTGCTTATCTGTTCTCCCATTTCCCTGATCCGCGCGTTAACCTCTTCTTCGGTAAACAAAACAGATATTTTATCAGCCATTATCCGCTCCTTCCGGTCCTTCGACCTGATCTTCAGATTCGTTGTCTTTCCTGTCATATATGAATTCGATCACCGTGGTTGTATCGGCGGTAACCTTTACGTCTTCCGATATTCTGTAACCGAGTACCCAGTATATCTTGGATCCGCTTGCAAGAAGAGGTATCTCCTCCCTCTCGCTTTTGGGTATCTTCTCGTTTATCATATAGTTCTTGAGATTTCCTTCGTTACCCTTTTTGTTTATAACGAGGTAATCTCCGGATTTACGCGTTCTGAGGCACAACTCGCCCGTCATCTTACCGTAATCCATCCACTTTCTGTATGTATCGTCAGGAACGTCACTTAAGCTGAAATCATTAAGTATACGGCAGGTTACCGTACTTCCGTCAGGCAGCAGATAACTTCCTTCTCCGACAACGGGATAATAGAACTTGAATTGCTCCGCCTGAACCTGTTTCTTCGCGTCGGTTCCGACCTCTCTTACAGGTTCCCCTGTATTTGCCATAGGCATTACTACATCTGACCTGCCTACATTGACCAGTTCCTGTATCTGACCGTCAAATCCTTCCCTCGGTTTGATATACACGATCCCCGATTCCTTTACAACGGTCACACCTTTGGGAAGATGGATCTCTCCGCTCTTGGGCTTTTCGATCATCTCGCAAAGAGAATCAATATGGCTCCTTGTAACATCCTTAATCGACACTCCGGCTCGCACGATGAGTGCTCTGACCGCAAATTTGAGAAGGATCGGCTCGGCCTGAGTAAGAACGTCGGCTTTGTATTTTTCCGACAGTCCTTTTGT
Source organism: Lachnospiraceae bacterium (assembly GCA_016281675.1). Next base: position 1,610 of record JAEEJD010000007.1, on the reverse strand, counting down.
TATATACTTCCTGTCAGCCTCTTTCGAAGCAAGATCGAGAAGCTCGTTCGCCTTCTTTTCCATAAAGGAATTGATCTCGGAAGCTTCTCCCGACAGAGCGTTAATATGTTCAACGGCATTCCGGCGCACGCTCTCGAGCTTGGGCATGATCTTCTTGCGGATATAGTTCCTGCTGTATTCGATCTTTCCGTTTGTCTCGTCGATCCGGTAACTCTGCTCGTTTTCCTCGAGGTATTGCTCTATTTCTTCTCTTTTCAGGCACAGAAGAGGCCTGATGACATTGTCCCTTTTTGCCTCCATCCCGGTCAGGCCCTTAATGCCGCTTCCTCTTATAATCCTGAATATAACGGTCTCGGCCTGGTCGTTCATATGATGAGCCACCGCGATCTTGGCATTGTCGTATGATTTACATACGTCGTCAAATATCTCGTAGCGTATCCTACGTCCGCACTCTTCCTCCGATTCCTTTGTGATCTTACATATCAGGGGAATATCCTTCCGGAATGATTTTAACTCCACGTTCTTTGAAGCACACAGCTTCTCGACAAACTTCTGATCCTTGTCGGCACTCTTGTTCCTGATCCCGTGATGAACATGAACAGCAACCGTGCTAAAATCCATTTCCTTCTTGAATTCTTCAAGCATAAGAAACAGGCAGACCGAATCTGCCCCGCCCGATATGCCCTCGACTATCGTATCGCCCGGGCTGATCAGTTCGTTTTCCTTAATGTATTTGGTAACCTTTTCGTAGATGTTTTCCTTATCCATGACAGACCTCAACGAATTCCGGTATGATTTTCCGGTCCACGGATAATTGTATCATTATATTATCCATATTCAAAGAAAAAAGCACAGGTTTTGTTTCCCCGTGCTTATTTATTGATATCCGATCTGAACAGTATCTCGTTTTCATACAGCAGACCCAGCTTTTCCTTTGCTATCTCTTCCACAAACTTATCTGTCTTCGTATACTTCTCGTAATCCGTAAGCTTGCGGGTACGCTCATGCTCTTCGTCTATCTGAGCCTGCAGCGTTTCCTCTTTCTGCTGATACTCCGCCCGTTTCATCGTAAGTTCCCTGCCTTTGAACAGAATGACCGCCATAAGCATAAGAACCACAAAAGTAACAAGCATCATACCCAGCCGGTTCTGTCGTTTCTTACGAAACGCGACTCTTCTGGCCATAATACACTCCCCTTATCAACCTGATCTTACCGCCCCTCGCCAAGATCGGTCGTGCTTGTTAACATAAAATATTATATACGGGTATGTATGCCTTGTCAAATAAAGATCATATAACCCTGTACATTTCCTTGGCTTCTTCCTTCTTCACGGTCTCTTTTACCGTAAGGACCTCCACCTTAAGAGGGTTTGTCCCGAACATTATCTCCAGGATATCCCCTTCCTTTACCTGTGCCGATGCTTTTGCGGGCCTTCCGTTTATCGTTACCCTGTCGGCATCACACGCCTCGTTTGCAACGGTACGTCTCTTTATTATCCTTGATACCTTCAAAAACTTGTCTAATCTCATGATCTGTCTCTTTCCGAAATATCGACCTTCGGGGTTTGCGGATAAAAAAAGGAACCCCGGATATCGGAGTTCCTTCTTTA
>JAEEJD010000073.1 GCA_016281675.1 Lachnospiraceae bacterium | reverse complement strand
TTCAACGGATACAGCGAACTTGTAAGACAGCTTGCACCCGAATATCCGAACATACAGTTCTGTCAGACATCCTATATGGATATGAGCGATCAGACTGTCCCGGCCAATTATCATACATTTAAGGGAGAAGCCTATCAGGGAAGGTATGTGAGCGGTATAGCCGCAGGACTGAAGATCAGGCAGATGATCCTGGACGGACTTATCACGGAAGATCAGGCTGTTGTCGGTTTTGTTGCGGCATTTCCGACATCCGAGGTTATCTCGGGCTACACGGCTTTTCTGATGGGAGTACGTTCGGTCGTTTCCCAGGCCGTCATGCATGTATGTTACACGCAGACATGGAGCAGTTATGCTCAGGAAAAGAGCGCGGCACAGTATCTTATCGACGAAGGATGTCTTATAATCTCACAGCATACGGATACGATAGGACCTGCAATTGCGTGTGAGGAAGCCATGCAGAGTGGCAGAGAGGTGTTTTTCGTCGGAAACAATCAGAGTATGTCTGAAGTCGCTCCGGGTGCTTCACTGGTCACTTCAAGGATATGTTGGGAACCTTATGTTCTGTCGGCTGTTGAGGCGGTCATGACCGATAAGAGTATTGAATCGATCGTTACCGGACGCATTCACGGAACCGATGTTTCAGCCGGATTTGACAAGGGCTGGGTGGAGATGCTCGATCTGAACCTGCAGGTGGCTGCACCGGGCACGGAACTTGCCATGCAAAGAGCTGAGGAAAGATTCAAGCACGGTAACGTGGATTTTGTTTTCAAAGGTAATTATGTCGGTACGGATCCCGACGATCCTTCCGATACTTTTGATCTCAAGAACGGATATATTGAAAACGAGAATACATCTTATCCGATGTTTCATTACATACTTAAGGATATAATCACAATCGATGATTGAATATTAATATACGAATATAATCACGGAGGGTTACAGACATGCAATTCATTGACAGCATTAAAGAACGCGCAAAACAGGATATCAAGACGATAGTTCTGCCGGAGAGTAACGACAGAAGGTCGCTGATAGCTGCGCACAAGATACTTGAGGAAGGTATCGCCAACCTTATCATGATCGGAAAAGAAGAGAAGATCATGGACGGTGCGAGATGGCTCGAACTCGATCTGTCAAAGGTCAAGGTCGTTGATCCCGAGACGAGCGACAAGTTCGATGAATATGCTCAGAAGCTGTTTGAACTTCGCGAGAAGAAGGGTATGACTCTCGAAAAGGCGCAGGAGCGCCTTCGTACCGATAACCTGATGTGGGGCGTCATGATGGTCAAGATGAACGATGCGGACGGAATGGTCGCGGGTGCGTGCCATGCAACGGCTGATGTTCTTCGTCCTTCGCTTCAGATACTCCGTACTGCTCCGGGTGTTGATCTTGTATCGGGATTTTTCATCCTAGACGTTCCCGACTGTGAATTCGGTGAGAACGGAACATTCCTTTTCGCTGACTGCGGACTTAACCAGGATCCCACGTCGGAGGAACTTGCGAGCATAGCGAATACCTCGGCAAAGAGCTTTACTTCGCTTGTCGGAGCAAAGCCTATAATCGCGATGCTGTCGCATTCGACAAAAGGAAGCGCAAAGCACCCCCTTGTAGATAAAGTCGCAAATGCCACGGCTATCGCAAAGGAAAGATACCCTCAGCTTCTTCTGGACGGTGAGCTTCAGACCGACGCCGCAATAGTTCCCGCGGTTTCGCGTCACAAATCTCCCGATTCGGAGATAGGTGGAATGGCTAACGTACTCATATTCCCGAATCTTGATGCCGCAAATATAGGATATAAGCTCGTTGAGAGACTTGCAAAGGCTGAGGCGTACGGACCTATGCTTCAGGGCCTTTCGCGCCCCGTCAACGATCTGTCGCGCGGATGTGACGCCGATGATATTGTCGGTGTAGTTGCACTTACCGCGGTACAGGCACAATTACTTTAAAAATATTGTTGACAAACAGCCGGCGGCTCGGTATAATTCACAAGTGCGTGTAATGAAAACATCCGTAAAAGGAGGTGTCAGAAGTGTCAATTTGTCCTAAGAATAAATCTTCCAAGGGAAGAAGAGATAAAAGAAGAGCAAACTGGAAAATGTCCGCTCCCACGCTTGTAAAATGCAGCAAGTGCGGTGCGCTTATGGTTCCTCACAGAGTTTGCAAGGCTTGCGGTTCTTATAATAAGAAAGAGATCATAAGCCAGGATTAATATGAAAGTATTGAAAAACCGCGGGTTTTCCCGTGGTTTTTTTGTGTGTTTTTTTATTTGCATTTTACGGATAGGTCTAGTATAGTAGTATAAGTTTTGAATGGAATCTCTTATGGGAGAATTACAATGGTACATGTTGTACTTGATGCAATGGGCGGTGACAACGCCCCTAAAGAGATAGTCAAAGGTGCGCTTGTGGCTCTTTCGGGGTCAAAGGACATCACGGTTACGCTTTGCGGACAGGAAGAAGCGATCAAAGCCGAACTTGAGGGTAAAGAGTATCCGAGCGACAGACTCTTTATTGAAAACGCAACTGAGGTCATTTCAACGGAAGAAGCTCCTGTTATGGCTATAAGACGCAAGAAAGATTCCTCTATTGTAAGGGGACTTAATCTTGTCAAGGAAGGCAAGGCGGATGCTTTTGTTTCCGCGGGATCTTCCGGAGCGGTACTTGTAGGCGGTCAGTTGATAGTCGGAAGGATAAAAGGAGTCGAGAGACCTCCTCTTGCCCCGCTCATTCCGTCAACGACAGAGCGCGGTGTTTCGCTCATCATTGACTGCGGCGCAAATGTTGATGCAAGATCTTCTCATCTCGTGCAGTTTGCGAAGATGGGATCCATATACATGGAACATGTGCTCGGGGTTAAGAAGCCGAGAGTTGCGATCGTCAACATCGGTGCGGAAGAAGAAAAGGGCAATATGCTTGTAAAGGAGACGTTCCCTCTTCTGAAGAACTGTCCCGACATCAATTTCATAGGCTCCATAGAAGCCAGAGAGATACCGAACGGCGGAGCCGATGTCATTGTCTGCGAAGCATTCACCGGTAATGTCATACTGAAGATGTACGAGGGCGTGGGAAAGATGATGCTTTCCACAATTAAGGGAGCGCTCATGGGAAGTCTTCGGGGCAAGATAGGCGGTCTTCTGATAAAGCCTTCTCTAAAAGGTGTGATGAAGACTTTCGATGCGACGGAGTACGGCGGAGCTCCTCTTCTCGGACTTAACGGCCTGGTTGTAAAGGTTCACGGAAACGCCACCGAAAAAGAGATAAGCAATGCGATAAAGCAATGCGAGACTTTCAAAGAACAGAATATCAGTCAGCGTATCGCCGACAGGATAATAATAAAGGATGAATAGAAAGGGATTTAATCATGGAACTTGAAAAGCTTAAAAAGATCATCACAGAGGTACTTAACGTGGATGAGAGCGAGATCACTATGGATACTAAGTTCATTGACGATCTCGGTGCTGATTCTCTTGATGTTTATCAGATAATTATGGGCGTCGAGGAAGAGTTCGACATTGAGATAGATGTTGACAATGCGGAATCGATCGTCACTGTTGCCGATGCCATCGAGCAGATAAGGGCTGCGATCAGCTGATAACAACACACAAAGAACAGATTGATATGTTCGGCAGATAGAGTTCCGGATAGGCGGGACTCTATTTTGAAGTTTTAACGGTATGAATATAAACGACGGTTATATAGAGCTCCAGAAACGCATAGGGTATGATTTTCGCGACAGCGATCTTCTGATAAAGGCCCTGTCGCACAGCTCATATATCAATGAATTAAAGCTTAATAAGCATGATGATTACGAGAGAACGGAATTCCTCGGGGATGCCGTTTTGGAACTTACCGTCAGTGAATTTCTGTATAACAACAATCCCGGGATGAGTGAGGGGGAGATGACCAAGCTTCGTGCCTCGCTTGTGTGCGAACCGACACTTGCATATTGTGCAAGAAGCGGATTCGATCTCGGGAAATACCTTCTTCTCGGTAAAGGTGAAGATGCCTCCAAAGGAAGGGATCGAGACTCTATCGTCTCGGATGTGTTTGAAGCGATCATAGGCGCGATATATCTTGACGGCGGGATCGAAAACGCAAAGGAGTTTATCGGAAAATTCCTTCTGACGGATTACGAGAAGAAGATAGAATTCGTCGATTCGAAAACGATACTTCAGGAGTACGCACAGGATCACGGTATGAGCCTTGAATATGAACTCGTGGAGGAACGAGGTCCGGAGCATGACAGGGTTTATGTTATGAGAGCAAAGCTCGGAGACTCGATCGAGGAGACGGGCAGCGCCGGAAGCAAGAAAGCCGCACAGCAGAATGCGGCATATGCGATACTGAAGAAACACATCAACACTGAGGAAACGAAATAGTGTATTTAAAGAACATTGAGGTGCAGGGATTCAAGTCCTTTGCTAACAAGATCAATTTCGAATTTCATAACGGAATCACGGCGATAGTCGGGCCCAACGGTTCGGGTAAGAGTAATGTAGCTGACGCGGTCAGATGGGTGCTCGGAGAACAGAGCGCCAAGCAGCTTCGCGGATCGTCAATGCAGGATGTCATCTTCTCCGGAACTGAGATGCGTAAGCCGATGGGTTACGCGTATGTTGCGATAACGCTCGACAATTCCGACCATGCACTTCCGATAGATTACGAGGAAGTTACCGTCGCAAGACGTGTGTACCGCTCGGGTGAGAGTGAGTACCTTATAAACGGTGCAACGTGCCGCCTTAAGGACGTTGCCGAGATGTTCTACGATACCGGTATCGGAAAGGAAGGTTATTCGATCATCGGTCAGGGTCAGATAGACAGGATCCTTTCGGGTAAGCCCGAAGAGAGAAGGGAACTCTTCGATGAGGCTGCGGGTATCGTTAAGTTTAAGAGAAGAAAAGCTACGGCTCTTAAAAAACTCGAACAGGAGCGGGCAAATCTTGTTCGTGTTTCCGATATTCTCGCGGAACTCGAGAGACAGGTTGAACCTCTGGAGAAGCAGTCGGCGGTTGCCAAGAATTATCTTCAGATGAAGGAAGAACTGAAGAGACTTGATGTTAACATCTTCCTTCTTGACAACGAAAGGTCGAAGGCCGAACTTGAAGAATGCGCTCACAAGATCGAGGTTGCAACAGGGGATCTTGAGAATGCCAATGCTGAGAATGAGAGCATAAGAGAAGAATACGGCGAAGTCGAGAAGAAGATCGCCGAACTTGATCAGAGTATAGAAGAGAAGCGTTCAAAGCTGTCGCAGACGAGTCTCCTTAAGGAGAAACTCGAAGGCGAGATCAACGTATTGAACGAGAAGATCAATTCCGCAAATATCTCTGCTGATCATTACAGGACCCGCAAGAAGACTCTCGCGGATGATATCGCGACGAGACAGGCTGAGTGCGAGAGACTTGCAAACGAGCAGACAAGTCTCGATGCCGCAACCGAAGAACTTGTCAAAAAACGTGACGAGGCGGTTGCCGAGCTTGAGAAGCTGCAGGCCCAGATAGAAGAGCAGAACGGAATAGTCGAGAAGAACAAGAACCTGATCATCAACCTGCTCAACGACAGAGCACAGATACAGTCAAAGCTTGGTCAGTTCGGAACGATGCTTGAGCAGAACAAGATCAGGAAAGCCGAGATACAGAGCAAACTGATCAGCGCCAAGAGTGAGGAGGCTGAGCAGGAGAAACTTGTCAATTCACTTTCGCTTGAACTTGATACGATAAATGCCGAAATAGCTTCAAATGACGAGAAACGGGAATCTCTTGAAGAAAAGCTCGGGGATTTCAGGTCTCATCTCGAAGAACTCGATAACAGGCTCGGTGAAGCTCAAATAGCATATCACGGGATCAAATCCAAGCTGGATACGCTCCGCAATCTTGCCGAGAGATACGACGGATACGGAAGCAGTATTAAGCGTGTTATGGAGCAGAAGGGCAAGACTCCCGGTATCATCGGAGTTGTTGCCGACATCATGCAGGTCGATCCTAAATATGAGACAGCCATTGAGACGGCTCTCGGAGGCAATATTCAGAATATCGTCACCAAAGACGAGAATGTTGCCAAGAAGCTTATTCAGTATCTGAAAGACAATAAGGCCGGACGTGCGACGTTCCTGCCCCTTACCACCGCAAGAAACCGCGGAGAATTCGATAAGCCCGAAGTCAGAAACGCCGCGGGATTTATCGGTATGGCAAACGAACTCGTAAAGGCGAAGGGCGAGTACGACGATGTCATCAGCCAGCTTCTCGGCGCGATAATCGTTCTTGATACCGTAGAGAATGCATTAAAACTTGCGAAAGAATATAACTATACGCTTCGTATAGTGACGCTTGAAGGCGAATACCTGACACCCGGAGGAGCTCTTGCCGGCGGATCTTTCAAGAACGCATCAAATCTTCTCGGAAGAAAGCGTGAGATAGATGCACTTGAGGAAGAGGCAAGAAAAGGTCTTAAGAATATGGAATCGATCATGGATGAGATTGATTCCACCAAGGAAGAACGTGCAAAAGTCCGTGAGGACATCGAAAAGTTAAAGGAAAAACTCCAGGAACTGTATATACAGCAGAACACGGCTCAGATGAACGTCGATGCCGCCAAACAGCATAAGGAAGAGATGGCTGAAGGCCATGCCAACCTTATGGCCGAATTCGAGCAGATGGAGACGGCTGAAAAAGGCATCACGACAGATCAGGACAGCGCAAAGGAAGAACTGGATGCTTCCGAGAAGCAGGAGACGGAACTTAACGAAGCTATAAGCGTTGCGGGAACAAAACTTGAGAAACTCCGTGACGAAGAGAATGAAAAGGTTCTCGCCAAATCGGATCTTGATCTTGAGGTTACACGCGAGAAGCAGAAACAGGATTTTGCGAAGCAGAACGTTGAACGTGTCCGTCAGGAACTTGCCCGCCTTGAGGCTGAGAGCGAGGAGATCGAAGGATCGATCAAGGCGACTGAGGAAGAGATTCGAGAAAAGCAGGAGAATATAGAGAAGATCAAAGAGACGATCGCCGCTTCCGCTACAGATGCGGATGAGAATGAGGTTGCTCTTGCCGAAGCGATCGCATCAAAAGAGGAATTTACAAATAAGCAAAAATCATTCTTCGACAAACGTGAGGCTATATCGAAGAAACTTGCCGATCTCGATAAAGAGCTTTATCGTTTGAACACTCAGAAAGAGAAGTGTGAGAATGAGCAGGAAGGTCGTATCAATTACATGTGGAACGAGTATGAGATCACTCTTTCACATGCCGCGGAGATGCGTGATCCCGCGCTCACCGATCAGTCCGGAATGAGAAAAGAGATTCACAGACTCCGTGACGAGATCAGAAAACTCGGTGACGTAAATGTCAATGCGATCGAAGATTATAAAGCCCTGATGGAAAGATATACTTTCACAAAGACACAGCATGATGATCTTGTGAAAGCGGAACAGGATCTTCTCGGGATACTCGATGAACTTGACAAGCTTATGACGACACAGTTCCAGGAGAACTTCAAGCTTATCGCGGAAGAGTTCGACAAGGTGTTCAAGGAGCTGTTCGCTGGCGGAAAGGGTACACTCGAGATCAATTCCGACGAGGATATCCTTGAAGCGGGTATCAACATAAATGCACAGCCTCCCGGAAAACGTCTTCAGAACATGCTGATGCTCTCGGGTGGTGAGAAGGCTCTTGCTGCGATCGCGCTTTTGTTCGCGATACAGAACCTGAAGCCTTCACCGTTCTGTCTTCTGGACGAGATCGAGGCGGCACTTGACGAATCAAACGTCGGAAGATTTGCCGGCTACCTCGGAAAGCTGACCGAACACACGCAGTTCATCGTTATCACGCACAGAAGAGGTACGATGGAAAAAGCGGACAGACTCTACGGTATCACTATGCAGGAAAAAGGTGTATCCGCACTTGTTTCCGTTAATCTTATAGACAAGGATCTGGATGACTGACCATGGCTTTTTTTTCTAAACTGTTTGCGGGACTATCCAAAACAAGGGCTCAGTTTGATGACAGCCTCGATGAGATATTCTCGCGCGAGACAATAGATGATGATTTCTACGATGATCTTGAAGAACTGCTGATTCTCGCAGATATCGGAGTGACCGCGACAGAGAATATAATCGAAGGATTAAAAGACGACGCAAAGTCTCTGCGCATAAAATCACCAAACGAACTCGGAACTCATCTGGCGGAAAAGGTCAGAGAGCAGATGTCCACATGCGAGGCGGACTACGAATTTGAGGAACGCAAGTCGGTAGTTCTCGTTGTAGGCGTTAACGGTGTAGGCAAGACAACGACGATAGGAAAGCTTGCCGCAAGATACAGATCCGAAGGCAAGAAGGTCATAATGGCCGCGGCCGATACATTCAGAGCGGCTGCACAGGACCAGCTTGCCGAGTGGGCCGACAGGAGCGGAGCATATCTTATAACGGGCAGGGACGGACAGGACCCTTCATCCGTTGTATATGATGCCGTTAATGCGGCAAGATCGAGAGATACCGACATCTGTCTTATAGATACCGCCGGAAGGCTCAACAACAAGAAGAACCTGATGGAAGAGCTCAAGAAGATGAACAGGATAATCGAGCGCGAGTATCCTGAGGCATACAAGGAGACACTCATAGTTCTTGACGGTGCGACAGGCCAGAATGCCGTCAATCAGGCGCGTGAATTCAAGGATGCGACCGATGTGTCGGGGATAGTCATAACAAAGCTTGACGGCAGCGCAAAGGGCGGGATAGCCATAGCGATCCAGTCGGAACTTTCGATCCCGGTCAAGTTCGTCGGTGTAGGTGAAGGAATAGACGACCTTCAGAAGTTTGACGCCGATGAATACGTTAAAGCATTGTTTTACAAGGAAGGATATACAAAAGATGCCGACGACGAGGAAGAATAAAACCGAACTCATGACTCTTGACAAGTTTGAAGAGGCAAGCGAAGTAGTAAGGGAAGTTACGAAGGATACAAAGCTTGTCTACAGTTCGTACTTAAGCGAGAGGACCGGAAACAAGGTATATCTCAAACCCGAGAATATGCAGATGACCGGAGCGTATAAGCTTCGCGGTGCATATTACAAGGTCAGCACGATGTCCGAGAAAGAGCGTGCAAAGGGCATCATAACCGCATCAGCCGGTAACCATGCCCAGGGTGTTGCTTATGCGGCAAAGGCATTCGGTCTTAAGGCTGTTATCGTTATGCCTACCACAACACCGCTTATAAAGGTCAACCGTACCAAGAATCTCGGAGCGGAGGTCATTCTTTTCGGCGACGTTTACGACGAGGCATGCGAAAAGGCTTTGCAGCTTGCCAAGGAAAAAGGATATACGTTCATCCATCCGTTTGACGATCCGGTAGTTGCAACGGGACAGGGAACGATAGCTATGGAGATATTCCGTGATCTTCCTGTCGTTGATTACATACTTGTTCCGATCGGAGGAGGCGGTCTTGCCGCAGGTGTATCGACATTTGCCAAGATGCTCAATCCGAAGATCAAGGTCATAGGTGTCGAACCTGAAGGGGCCGCATGTATGAAAGCTTCGATTGAGGCAGGAAAGGTCGTATCCCTTCCGGGTGTATCGACGATAGCAGACGGTACCGCGGTCAAGACTCCCGGCAGTGTGATTTTTCCCTATGTTCAGAAGAACATAGACAGGATCATAACCGTAGGGGATGAAGAACTGATCGTCGCTTTCCTCGACATGGTCGAAAATCACAAGATGGTCGTTGAGAACTCCGGCCTTCTTACAGTGGCGGCACTTGATCACCTGAAGGTTAAGAATAAGAGGATCGTATCAATTCTTTCGGGCGGTAACATGGATGTGATAACGATGTCTTCGGTCGTATCACAGGGCCTTATAATGAGAGACAGGATATTTACCGTATCCGTGCTTCTTCCCGACAAGCCCGGTGAATTATCGAGGGTTGCGGATGTTATTGCGAAACAGAACGGAAATGTTATAAAGCTTGAGCATAACCAGTTTGTATCAACGAACAGAAACGCTGCGGTTGAACTCAGGATCACGCTCGAGGCGTTTGGAACGGAGCATAAGAACAAGATCCTCGAGTCGCTCGAGAAGACCGGTTACAAACCGAAGATTGTGAGAACAAGCATATAATAAGGTTTTTCTATTGTGTTATGCCGGAAAAGGTAGTAAAATACAGATGTTATTGATATCAAACCGTAAGTTTGACGGAAATGAGGTGGAGAAATGATCAAAAAAGCAGTTATGATAATTTCGGGAGCAATGCTTGCAGGATTACTGTTTGCGGCATCTTCCGTGGAGACAAAGGCAGCGCTTCCCAGCACGCAGAACCTGATAAATGATGCAAATGCCAAGATCGCTGCAACAACACAGGCTTATGAAGCAGCCAAGGCAAACGAGGCAGCTCTCATGGCAGCGTTCAATGCGGTAAAGGCAGATCCGAATCATTCACAGCTTGCGTATGAAAAGGCTGCATACGATTACCAGAATGCGATAAATGTCAGCCAGTGGTGTCTTGCACAGGTTAACAACGCTAAGGCATATCTCAAGAATACAAGTGATACGGGTGCATTTGAGGACAAGTTCTGGGCTAACAAGGCAGCTCTTGCGGACCTGACAACTCTCCAGGCATCCAAGACCGTTGCCGACGGAGCATCAAACATTGCCAACGGCACGCTTCAGCAGATCAGGGACGTTGAGAAAGCTATTGCCGGTTATCAGCAGCAGCTTGCAACATCACCTTCGCTTCAGCCGCAGATCGATGAACTCAACAGGAAACTGGAGATCCTTAAGGCTGATTATGCAGCAAAGGCTGCTACTGCAAGTGATACAAGCGCCGTATTTGCAAATAACATCAATACGCTCAACTACAAGCCTTACAGCAAAGGATTCGAGGATTACCAGTTCAGACGCGAATGGGAAAGAGACAACGAGAAGTGGGATCCCAAGGGATATGATTATTAAAGATCCGATTTATTGAATAAAGATTCGAAAAAGGGTGTCAAGAATTTTTACTTGACACCCTTTTTATTGTGTTGTAATATGTCGATTGTTATGGACGATATTGAGAAGAAGAATCTGCTATATGATTTTTACGGAGAGCTTCTTACGGATCACCAGAGGCTCATATATGAAGATGCGGTCTATAACGATTGTTCTCTTTCGGAACTGGCCGAGGAGTACAATATTTCGAGACAGGGCGTTCACGATCTTCTTAAAAGATGCGATAAGATACTCGGGGATTATGAAAATAAGCTGAGACTTGTTGAAAGGTTTAACACGCTTAAACAGAAAGCCATGAAGATAGAAGAGCTTTCATCGGATGATACGGTTCGAAAGCTTGCCCGCGAGATCATGGAAGAATTGTAGATATGGCATTTGAGAGCCTTACAGATAAACTACAGAATGTATTCAAGAACCTTCGAAGCAAGGGAAGACTGACCGAAGCGGATGTAAAAGCGGCGCTGAAAGAAGTCAAGATGGCGCTTCTTGAAGCGGATGTCAACTTCAAGGTCGTAAAGCAGTTTGTCAAAAGCGTTGAAGAGAGAGCCGTCGGTGCCGATGTGTTAAACGGCCTCAATCCCGGTCAGATGGTCATCAAGATCGTTAACGAAGAGATGACCGCCCTCATGGGAAGCGAAGTTACGGAACTTAAGTTCCAGCCGGGACAGGCCAAAACCGTCATTATGATGTGCGGCCTTCAGGGTTCAGGTAAGACGACCAGCGCGGCCAAGATAGCCTCAAAGCTTTCGACAAAAGGCAAGAAGAGCCTTCTTGTTGCGTGTGACGTATACAGACCCGCCGCATTCGAGCAGTTGAAGATAAATGCCGAAAAGGTTGGTGCCGATTTCTTCGGGATCGAGGGGGAAAAGGATCCCGTTAAGATCGCGAAGGCGGCAATGGATGCAGCGGCATCAAACGGGGATAACGTGATCATCCTCGATACGGCCGGCCGGCTTCAGATTGATGACGTTCTTATGGATGAACTCGTACACATCAAGGAAGCCGTGGAAGTTCATCAAACGCTCCTTGTCGTTGATGCGATGACCGGACAGGAGGCCGTTAACGTCTCCGAGACATTCAACGAGAAGATCGGCATAGACGGAGTGGTTCTGTCGAAGATGGACGGCGATGCCAGAGGCGGTGCGGCGTTATCCGTCAAGGCGGTAACCGGTAAGCCCATACTGTTTGTAGGTATGGGAGAAAAACTGAATGATCTTGATATGTTCTATCCGGACAGGATGGCTTCGCGCATACTCGGAATGGGTGATGTGCTCAGCCTGATCGAGAAGGCCGGAGAGCAGATAGATGCGGACAAGGAAAAAGAGATGTCCGCAAAGCTCAAGAAGGGTAAGTTTGATTTTGAGGATTACCTTGAGAGTATGAATCAGATGAAGAAGATGGGTGGCCTGGCATCGGTCATGTCCATGCTTCCCGGAATGGGCGGAATGCTCCCCAAAGGAGCAAATATGGGCGATCTTGCCGATCAGATCGATGATAAGAAGATGGCAAGGACCGAAGCGATCGTTCTTTCGATGACGAAGAAGGAGAGGCAGAATCCCGATATTCTAAACCCTTCGAGAAAACACAGGATCGCAAAAGGCGCCGGAGTCGATATCGCCGAAGTGAACAGACTTATCAAACAGTTCAAAGAGGCGCAGAAGATGATGAAACAGATGCCGCAGATGATGGGAAAACGAGGCAGATTTAAACTCCCGTTTTAACAATAAATTATAATTTATCATATGGAGGAATGAAAAATGGCAGTAAAGATCAGACTTAGAAGGATGGGACAGAAGAAGGCTCCTTATTACAGAATCGTAGTAGCGGATTCAAGAAGCCCTCGTGACGGAAGATGCATCGAAGAGATCGGAACATACGATCCTTCATCGGATCCGAGCACATATCAGATCGATGCCGAGAAAGCAAAGAAGTGGCTTGAGAACGGTGCACAGCCTACTGAAGTCGTAGGAAAGCTTTTCAAACTTGCCGGTATCGAAAAATAAGCTGATTGCGGAGGATAACTTATGAAAGAACTTGTTGAGGTTATCGCAAAGGCTTTGGTCGAAAATCCCGACCAGGTTGTCGTAACCGAAAAAGAAGATTCCAGAGCCATCGTGATCGAGCTTAAAGTTGCACCCCAGGATATGGGAAAGGTCATAGGAAAGCAGGGAAGGATCGCAAAAGCGATCAGAGGTGTTGTCAAAGCTGCTTCGGCTGATCTGCCCAAGAAGGTTCTGGTAGATATCGTACAGTGATGGTATATCCGGAAGATTGATAATTCAGGGGCGGCATTTGCTGCCCCTGTTTGCAAATAAGGAGATCCGTTTGGAAGATTTGCTGCAGGTCGGTGTCATCACACGCCCCCACGGGGTACACGGGGAAGTTAAAGTATTTCCCACAACGGATGATGTCAGACGTTTCAAAAAACTGAAAAAAACATTGCTTGATACCGGAAGCGGTCATATTGAACTGGAATGTGAGTCCGCGAAGTTCTTCAAGCAGTTTGTGATACTCAAGTTCAAGGACCACGACACGCTGGAATCGATCGCAAAATATGTTCAAAAAGGCTTATTTGTCACAAGAGCCGATGCGGTAAAGCCCGGAAAGGACGAATACTTCATAGCCGATCTGATCGGTATGCGTGTTTCGGACCGAGAGCTCGCTCTTGCCGGTACAATTACCAATGTCATAGAGACAGGTGCGAACGACGTGTATGAGATAGATCTTGATGACGGAAGGCATCTGCTTCTTCCCGCGATCAAGGATTGTATATTAAATGTTGACGTTTCGGGGAACATGATGGATATTCACGTGCTTCCCGGACTGCTGGATTAGGTTAAAGGTGATCCGATGAATTTTCATATAATGACGCTGTTTCCGGAAATGGTTGAAAGAGGCCTTTCCGAGAGCATAATCGGAAGAGCCGTTTCATCGGGATTATTGTCGGTGGAAGCGGTAAACATCCGTGATTTTGCATTTAACAAGCATAATAAAGTCGATGATTACACATACGGCGGGGGTGCAGGTATGCTCATGCAGGCAGAACCCGTTTACCTGTGTTATGAAGATATAATTAAAAGGATAAGGGAAAGAAGAGGGGAAGATCAGGGCGCTAAGCCTGTCAGGGTCATATATATGACGCCTCAGGGGCGCATATTCGATCAGAGTGTTGCGCAGGAACTGGCCCGGGAAGAGGATCTGATACTTCTGTGCGGTCATTATGAGGGGATTGACGAGCGCGTCATTGAAGAGATAGTTACGGATCAGATATCCATAGGTGATTACGTCCTTACAGGAGGAGAACTTCCGGCAATGATAGTTGTCGATGCCGTATCAAGACTCGTACCCGGTGTGCTCCACAACGATGATTCCCCCGAATATGAATCGTTTTCGGACGGACTTCTGGAATATCCGCAATATTCACGCCCGGAAGTCTGGCACGGCCGAAAGGTACCGGAGATACTGCTCTCGGGCGATCACAAAAAGGTGGATGAGTGGCGACACGAGCAGTCAATCATACGTACCAGGGAGCGAAGGCCGGATCTGTATGAGAAGTTCTTGCTTTTTTGAAGGGCTTGTGGTAATATACAAAGGCTGCAAATAAAAGACGGTCCTCTGCCTTATTTAAGTTACGAACGTCCGGAACAACAGGAGGAAAGAAATGAACGACATAATCAAAGAGATCGAGCAGGAACAGCTCAAAGAATCCGTTCCCGAGTTCGCTATAGGCGATACCGTAAAAGTATACGGTAAGATCAAAGAGGGAAACCGTGAGAGAATACAGGTGTTTGAGGGAACAGTTATCAAGCGCCAGGGCGGATCGAACCGCGAGACATTCACCGTACGTAAGAATTCGAACGGTGTAGGAGTTGAGAAGACATGGCCTCTTCACTCACCCAATGTAGAGAAGGTTGAAGTTGTAAGACGCGGTAAAGTCCGCAGGGCTAAGCTTTTCTACTTAAGAGAACGTTCCGGTAAGAGTGCTAAGGTTAAAGAGCTCATCCGCTAACAGACAGATCATTATGAAGCACTTGCGATATGCAGGTGCTTCTTGTTTTAACACGAGGTATCGGCATTGGCTAGACGTCATATGGGCAACGGGGGACCGTCTCTTTCTTACATAAACCGAGAGAGGAAATTCAATATCAATATGCTTTATCAGGTGATACAGTGGGTATTCCTTGTTATTATCGCTGTTTTCCTCGGTGTCGCCCTCATATTCGCATTCGGCATCAGAACGAGTGTAATAGGTGAGTCCATGGAGCCGTCTCTAAGTAACGGCCAGGAAGTTCTGATCAACAAGATAGCATATCAGTTTACGTCCCCAAAGCAGGGAGATGTGATCGTATTTCGCCCTAACGGTAATGAAAATGCACACCTGTCGGTCAAAAGAGTTGTTGCGACTCCCGGAGACAAGGTTCAGATCATTCAAGGTAAGGTCGTCATAAACGGGGCTGTTTATAACGAGGATAAAGCCAAGGATACAAGAGATCCCGGTGTTGCGGCTTCGGAGATAGTTCTGGGTGCCGACGAATATTTTGTTCTCGGAGACAACAGAAACAACTCGGAGGATTCCAGAAGCGCCAATATCGGTAATATAAGCAGAGGCATGATTGAAGGAAAAGCCTGGTATCATTTAAAGAGCAAGAACAGGGCTGCCGGGAGGGTTGAATGATGCAGGTCCAATGGTATCCGGGTCATATGACCAAAGCCAAAAGGATGATGCAGGAGGATATCAAACTCATAGATCTTGTCATCGAGCTTTTGGATGCAAGAATTCCGCTGTCATCGCGTAATCCCGACATCGACGAACTTGCAAAGGGAAAATCGCGTCTTGTTCTTCTTAATAAATCCGATCTTGCGGATCCGTCCGCAAACAAGGAATGGCTTAAGTACTTTGAAGATAAGGGTATCATTGCGCTTCTTGTGGATTCGAGAAATCGCGGAGGGTTTGCCCCGATCAACGGCTCGATCGAAAAAGCATGTAAGGAGAAGATCGAACGCGACCGGAAGCGCGGAATAATAGGACGCCCGGTCAGAGCAATGGTTGCCGGTATACCAAATGTAGGTAAATCAACGTTCATTAACTCATTAACCCGAAGAGCCGGAGCCAAAACAGGAAACAAGCCCGGTGTTACAAAAGGAAAGCAGTGGATCAAACTCGATAAAAATGTTGAACTGCTTGATACGCCGGGAATACTGTGGCCGAAGTTTGACGACGAGCAAACGGGTCTAAATCTTGCTTTTGTAGGTTCGATAAATGATGAGATACTCGATCCGACGGAACTTGCCGTTAAACTTATCGAACGCCTGAAAAAGATCTGTCCCGGAACCCTGTTTGCCAGATACGAAGTCGATGAAGAAGAAAATACAGCTGTTATTCTTGAGAAGATCGCCTTTAAAAGGGGATGTCTCAGGAAAGGAAACGAACCGGATTTCGAAAAAGCCGCCCGTATCATACTGGATGAATTCAGATCCGGGAAATTGGGTAAAATAACACTTGAAATTGTATAAAGGAGCATCCCGTGGGCAATAACAAAAAGAAAAAACGCAAACGCAGCGCCTTCGGAGGTGTTCTGGAATTCGGACTGTTTATTCTCGCGGTCCTTCTGATCGCACTTCTCATGTCAAAATATGTCGTTGAACGCGTCAGGGTTCGTAATCATTCCATGGAGCATACTCTTGAACCCGATGACGGGGTTATGATAGACAAGATTTCATATCGTTTTCATGAACCGGAAAGGTTCGATATCATCGTATTCAGACAAAAGGGAACAGGAGAAGAATTAATAAAGCGTGTTATCGGTCTTCCGTTTGAGACCGTTCAGATCGTTGACGGGAAGTTTCTTATAGACGGGGAGGAGATCGAAGACATAAAAGGCCTTGATGCTCCCGAATATGCGGGTATAGCCGCATCTCCAATAGAATTGTCGGTCGGAGAGTACTTCGTTGTGGGTGACAACCGTGAGGAGAGTATAGACTCACGTTACGAGGAAGTCGGAATAGTAACTTCCACAAGAATAACGGGTAAAATGTTTATGCGACTCCTGCCTTTGAGTAAGATAAAGTTTTTCTGATAGTCTTCG
>JAEEJD010000072.1 GCA_016281675.1 Lachnospiraceae bacterium | reverse complement strand
GCTGACAAATGCTCCTCCGATACCGACATCGGCGTCGAGCACCGCACCGGTAACGATAAGTACGACAAAGCAGACGATCATGCCCGCACCGAGTGCTATCTGCCATGAGTAATTGATCTTCAGTTTTCTTATCATGTACACAACTATTATTGTTGCGGCAAATGTCACTATCATTGTGATCATAAGCTCATTCTTGAGAATACCGTCTATGACCGTCTTGAAACCGCCCATCATTCCCTCTATGTCAAGGTCTCCGGATCCGGCACCTTCAAGCGACTCCTGATTCTCGCTGACGTAATGGAGAATGAAATACACGGCCGTACCGCAGCCTACCGATATCGATGATATCGGATTTCCCACAAAGCCCATCGCAAGGGGCATAACGTAGGGAATATGCATTGCAAACATGACCGGCGTCAAAAGAACCGCTATCGCATCCTTCGGTGTAAACCTGAAATACAACGCATACATTATGATAAATATGAACAGCACGACAACCGCGCACTCGAGTGAAAGCGCATACATATGTGCCACTATAACGAATCCGGCAAGTATGACTATAACGTTTGTCGGCAGGAACGAGCACAAAAGGGAAAGTATGAGCACGATCGCGGGATTTTTGAGTTTACTCATGAATCCCACACTGCTGTTTATGAAAAGGAGTGCAAACAGCATCGCGAGAAACTTGAGCGTCGGGACTATATAAGCCTCAAAACGTGTGTAGAACCGCGCGAGCTGCTCTTTGGCTATCAGTAAAGACTCCATTATTATTGTTTCCTTCCTCTGCGGTTAATGTTAAGCATCTGCAAAAGAGCCCGAAGAAGCTGATTATACTGCTTAACATGCCGTTTTGCCCTGTGGTATCTGTAACTGTATACGAAATACGAAATGACAAGATATATGGCAAGGACAAGGCAGTACTTGGACAGTATGTCCTTCAGGAACTCAAGGATGTCCATCTTGTAGAAATCTTCAAGAAATGTCTCTATGTTATATAAAACATACATAGCCACCGCCAGGGCAAACCCGACGGTGGCGTATATAGCTGATTTTAACAGTTGGAAACTGATGTAGTCGCCCCGAAAGTATCCGGATATCGCAATATCCTTCTTTCCCTCGTGCTCCTCGTATGCTGCCATACGGGTCATCAGCCTTATTCGTTCTTCATTGAGCATATTATCACTGATTCAAGAATCTCATCTTGTTCTCATGGGTCTGAGTCTTTACGGGCTTGGGAGCTTCCGCCTCGGGTCTGCGTCCCGCTTCGGATAAGCTGTTGATCATCGAGGCCTTACACTTCTCGCAGAAGCGGCCCGTCGTGATAGGTGCACCGCACGTCTCGCAGAATGCGCCTATATCAACACCGGATGAGAACTCAAGTCTCTCTTCCCTGATCCACTGTCTGATCTGACTCTCTTCGACATCACAATTCTCGCAAACGCTCTTTATCGTTGCGTTACGGTTATCAAACAGATACTTCTTGACTTCCTGGAACTTCTTCTCAAGTTCCTCCCTGCACTGGGGGCAGATTGCCGGACCGCTGATATAATTGAACAGTCTCCTGCACATCTTACAATTCTTAACATCCATTACATGATTCCTCCTAAAGCTTATATCTTCGGGCTCAACAGCCCCTTCCGATGCAAAGCGAGACAAAGTACACTCTCCCTATGCCTGCCCCCTTCAGGCATCCCGCAACGGCATCAACTGTTGCCCCGGTCGTATATATGTCATCCACGATCAAGACTGAAGAATATTTTACACTATTTTCCGATACAATAAAAGCCTTTTTGAGATTATTTTGGCGCGATGCGGCACTGAGGTTTTTCTGGACTTTGGTTGCGGTTTTTCGTATCACGAGGTGATCACAGACGGGAATTTTAAGCCTCTTTGACAGCTCCTTTGCAAGAAGATATGCCTGGTTGTATCCGCGCTTTGACAAGCGCTTTTTATGAACAGGTACAGGCACTATCGCTTCGACATTCCAGCTTCTTATCTTCCGTTCAAGACGATCATACATCTTTTCGCCGTAGAATACGGCGTACTCCCTTTTGCCGTTGTATTTGAACCTGTACATGCTCTTGCTCATGTACTCGTCATAAACAAATACGGCACGACCCTCGTCGTAAACATGTTCGGATCTTGCGCAGTCCCGGCAGTACTCCTCATCCTCGTTTACGGGCTTACCGCATTTCATGCAGTATGGCTCTTCAACATACGGCAGCTTCTTCTCGCAGTCCGGGCATATACGGCCCTTTGAAGGCGCTATTTTATTACATATCGGGCATATCGGCGGAAATACCGCATCAATCAATATGCCCGGAAGCTTTTTTATATTCATTCAGATCAGTTCACTCATCTCGCGGATCGCTTCGTCAAGGCTCGTATACCTCTTCAGCTCGTCTCCGTTCTTTACCATCTTCTCGACCGTCTCTATGCTTCCGACGATACAAACGCATTTCCTGGCCCTTGTCACGGCCGTATACAGGAGGTTTCGGTTAAACAGCTGTTTCGGTCCGGTAAGTAGCGGAATGATGACAGCCGGATATTCGCTTCCCTGTGATTTGTGTATCGTTACGGCATACGCAAGTTCGAGTTCATCAAGGTTCGCAAAAGGATACCGCACCCTGTGATCCTCGTCATAGATCACCTCGACGGTCTCCGAGTATTCATCGATACGGTCGATGTATCCCATATCCCCGTTAAACACGCCCAGTCCCTTGTCGGCGACTATCCCGTATTTCGTCGTAACTTCCCACTCGAGCTGATAGTTATTGCGTATCTGCATGACCTTGTCGCCTTCGCGGTATATGGTCTGTCCGATCTGCTTTTCGCGTTTTCCCGCACCGGCAGGGTTCAGGTATCTCTGGAGTATCGGGTTGAGACTTTCCACTCCGAGCGGGCCTTTTCTCATCGGTGTCAGCACCTGTATGTCAAACGGTCTGGCATGCACGTAACCCGGCAGTTTGTCCTTTGCAAGAACTACGATATTGTTGAGGATCATGTCGGTAGAGTCGCGTCTC
>JAEEJD010000071.1 GCA_016281675.1 Lachnospiraceae bacterium | reverse complement strand
TTCCGATCAATTCGCTGTAGGTCTTCGTCGCGGTATCGAAACCAAAAGAGCACTCGATGTCTTCATTCTTGAGATCGCCGTCGATGGTCTTCGGACATCCGATGACCTGAACGCCTGTATTGTGTGCTGCCATGTACTCTGCAAGCACTGCAGCGTTAGTGTTCGAATCATCACCGCCGATGATAACGATAGCTGTAAGACCGTGCTTCTTGGCAACTTCAGTAACGATCTTGAACTGATCTTCAGTCTCGAGCTTTGTTCTTCCGGAACCGATGATATCGAATCCGCCTGTATTTCTGTAAGCATCGATGAAAGCATCATCGAACTCAACAAAATCATCATCTATCAGTCCGCTCGGGCCGCCTTTAAAGCCGAGCAGAACGTTGTTCTTGTCCGTAGCTTTTAATGCATCGTAAAGACCGCTGATGACGTTGTGTCCGCCGGGTGCCTGTCCGCCCGAAAGGATAACGCCGACAACCTGCTTCTTAGCAGGTGAATTGTTGCTGCCTTTTACGAACGTGATCTCGTTCTTACCGTATGTGTTGGGGAAGAGCGCTTTGATCTTGTCCTGATCCGCAACGGATGATGTTGCTTCTCCGTCCTTTACGCAGATCTCCGAGATGCCGGCCCTGAGCATGCCGGGAAGCTTCGGAACGTACTCATATCTTGCTTTTTGAAGAGGTGAAAGATTCATAACAGTACTCCTTTTCTTTGAATATTTTCCTTAATTAAAAATCACATAAACAAAAACACCGTTACGATTTTAACATAACGGTGCCATTTTTCAACTTTATTTTATATGAAATTTTAATAGAAATGATCCGCATAGAACTGCGAATACTTCTGAACTTCCGAATCGATGTAGTCGCTCCCGAGCTCTTCGCACAGCGTCTTCTTATCAGAGAACATGTTCGTCCCAAGACCGAGCCGGTCATCTGGGATCTTATACCCCATCGCCGCCAGCACCGACGGGAACATATCCATCGTGTTGAACTGCCTGTTCTTGATATCAAGTGCCGCCTTGTCGTAACCCGTATTGATGAAGCAGTTGTAGACCATGCGGTCATTTACGTCGCTTACGAGCGCCTGGTCCATACGCGGGTGATCACCCTGTATTACTATGACCGTATCGTCGTACCACGGCTGCTGACTGCACCAGTCAATAAAGCCTGCTATCTGCTTGTCCGCACATATCAACACGTTTGCAAGCTGCTCCGGATAGGTGTCTTCGCAAAGCGGACAGATCCATCCGTCATAGTGGTGCGTGTCGACCGTCAGCATCGTGAAATTGAACGGCTCACCCTCTTTGGCCATCCTGGTCAGTTCATCCTTGGCGATCTCATAAAGCCGCCAGTCCTCAATTCCCCAGTTGACCTCTTCCTCGGGCTTAAGGTATCCTTCCTCCTCCGCGACAAACAGATCGTATATCCTGAAATCGCCGTGCTGCTCGAAGAACGCCTTCCTTCCGCCGAACGTCGCATCGCTTCCGCACAGGAATTCCTGATTGTATCCCTTATCCTTCAGAATATCCCCGAGCGTGACCGTGTTCTTCGCAAAGTGTTCCTGATTGCCGAAGTCCTCGTTTCCGCCGATTGGAAATTCAAACGCGGCTCCGGTCTGCGTCGCCCAAAGTGCCGACATAGTCCAGTCGGTATTCTTCGCGCTGATAAATCCTCCGAGTCCCTCTTCGTCTGAAAACGATATGTTCTCATCCGCGATCCTCGTCAGGTTCGGAATGTAATTGTTCTCCGGCTGCTCACCTCCGACTTCGCGCGACGCGTATGTCGTCTCCATACTTTCCATATAGATATAGATGAGATTTTTCTTCTTATCCGATTCGATCTTCGTCTCGTCCGGCATCACGTAATATTCTTCGTACAGTTCCGACTTCGAATTGTAATCGCTTATAAATCTGCTGATCTCAAGTCTCGAATCGATAATGTAAAGAATATAGATGCTGTACAAAATAGCGCCGGCAAAAACGATGAACGACATCACCCTTATGCCGTCGATCCTCTTTTCCTTCCCGCCTTTGCCGCCAAAGACGATATCGAGCGACAGGTATTTGCGAAGCCCGAAATAAAGCATCCCGCATACCACGATCAGCACTACAAACAGCGCAAACATAGGCCCGACAAACTTGAGCGCGCCAAGAAAGAAATCGTTATTCGCACCTTTAAGAGGGGATTTTACCGTATAGATTATCTCACGGAACGACACGCCGAACGACACGAGAAACCATGAGAACAATCCCGAGACCACCGTGTCGACAAAGACCGCCACGGCGAAAATCACAAACAGCAGTTTCTTCATTTAGGATCCTTACCTTTTATCTCGCACCTGACATTTAAGTATGTCGTGATGATCTCCTTAATATAAGGTATGACAAGCGCAACAACGGTTGCGATGAGCGTATAGATATCCGAGCCCGGATCCGTGTTGACGCCTATTCCGAGGCGACTGATCACAAGCCTTAAAACGTATGTGACGATGATCACCGCTACGGCGTACGAAACGTAGAGCAGGAATGATTTTAGCGTAAGCTTGATCTCACTTCCCGAACGTCTCAGATCGATCCCGAGCGAAATGAACGGTATCAGCAGGTAATCCACAAACATAAGAATGTAATCGTTGTTCATGCTATTCTCCTTCGGTTACTTGGTCCTCTTTATTTGCAATATCGGTGTATATGCCGGTAACTCCCATATCAAAGTACTTCTTCATCTCGTCCCTGTCGTTGACTGTGTGCACGAAAAGCGGCAGGCCCGTGCTCTTAAGCGTCTCAAAACTTTCCGCATACGACTCCTCGAAAGTCGCCCAGAAGCAGACGCCGATAAGCTTATGATGCTTTATGAAATCCGACAGATCATCGGGCGTCAGCTCCGTATCCGTTGCGCGGTAAAGCGTGTAGATTATGTAGGTGAAGCCGAGCTCGCGAATCTTGTCGTACTCGTCGGTATGGTATATCTGAATGATGAAATTGTTGAGAAGGTCCGGATACTTTTCGCGGATCGTCCTGCACACGATAATGTTGTCATCCTTGACATCCGTTACCACGTAAAAATCACTGTGCTGCCTCATGAACGATGCCAGATCGTCAAGCGACATCGTGGTAAGAGTCCCGTTAACCTTCGCATTCATGAATGTTTCAAACGTCGGCGGATTGTCTTTCCAGCCGGCATTTTCCACGTCGTGTGCCCAGGTTACTTCTTCGTCGTCGCCGTGCGCACATACGATCTCATCATCACTTGTGATCATGAAATCGAATTCCGCGATCCTGTTGCCGCTATCGTAACAGTTGTGGAGCGCCTCAAGGGAATTGGTGTAGTCGAACGTCTCGCCGCTGTCTCCTTCAACAAGACCGCCCGCATGGATGACATACCGCTCCTTCGCGAAGAGCTTCCTGCCCTGCGATACGGTTGAGATCCCGCGGCCCGGAATGAATATGATCACGCACAGGCATGCGAGTGCGGCAAGAACGATCGCCACCGCCAAAAGTGCGGTAACGCCGACCTTCTTCTTACCGAAATATATGTTTACATCAACATATCTGCTCAAAGCTGCTTCCTTTCGATCAATGTTTTATTTTATCATCACAGGGTTGTTTGGGCAAGGGAAGGATGCCCGTGAATTTGCGATGTATGTACATATGTGATAGTATAAATAACGAGGCGGATATGGCGGAATTGGCAGACGCGCCAGATTTAGGTTCTGGTGGGAGACCGTGCAGGTTCAAGTCCTGTTATCCGCATTCTATATTAAAGATTGATCGTGTTACTTTCGGGGGTACAAAACTATGAGATCTTTAAGAATAATGTTTGCATGTTTATCATTCGGAGCATTCCTTGTGCTCGGAAGCGTTTCGGTCAAAGCCGATACGGCAACCGCGAACACCATGATCCCGATCCTTCGGACCATGTATAACGTTGACGGCGCGGAAACGATCCTCAACAACAAGATCGCCGCGTTAAACGCATGCCGCGCAAACAAGGCTTCCGCACAGGAGATCGCACTTGCAAAGGCCGCGGTCACCGATGCAAAGAATCTTCTCAATACTCTTAATGCCCTTATCAGCCGCGATGTCCTGCTGATCACGAAGGCACCCGCCGGCGTAGTGAATCCGCCGACGTTTGCCACCAATTCACTTGCAGCCAGAGGCGCATGGAATGATTACGTATACAAAGAGAAGACCAATCATGTCCTGGTCTTCCCTTCATCCCGGGTGCCCACCTCAGCCGAGCTGGCTCTGGCAAGCAAACCCTTCAGTATGTATTGATCATCCGATATCAAATTCCGGTGCTTCGTCAAGATGCTCCGAAACATATTTACCGTCTTTCTTCCTCTGCTTGACGCACTCCGTCAGCAGATATTCGATCTGGCCGTTCACCGAACGAAAGTCATCTTCTGCCCAGGCAGCAATGGCATTGTACAGTTTCTCGTTCAGTCGGAGCGGTACCTGTTTTTTCTCAGCCATCAGTACAGACTGCCCGAGTTGACAACGGGCTGTGCATCATGATTACCGCAAAGGACAACGAGGAGATTTGATACCATGGCCGCCTTTCGCTCCTCATCAAGTTCAACGAGTTCCTTTTCATTAAGGCGCTCAAGTGCGAGTTCAACCATTCCCACAGCGCCGTCAACTATGAGCTTTCTTGCATCAACAACCGCCGCTGCCTGCTGTCTCTGGAGCATTGCGGCTGCTATCTCGGGGGCATATGCAAGATATGTGATCCTTGCATCCACGATCTCTATCCCGGCTTCAGCGACTTTTCCCTGTATCTCTTCCATTATCCTGTTCGCAACGATCTCTGTGGAGCCTCTAAGGCTTCCGTCATCAGCCTGCCCGTCACCTGTCGTATCAACGTTTTCCGT
>JAEEJD010000070.1 GCA_016281675.1 Lachnospiraceae bacterium | reverse complement strand
CGTTCATCCTGAGCCAGGATCAAACTCTCTAAATAAATGTTTAATCCAACATCATATGCTGGCTTTGTTTCGTTTCCGAATAAATCTTTAATCTGGAATTTTCGGGTTTGGTTGGTTGTACTATTTTATTTTCAAGGTGCATAACCGCATGAAAACAACGCTGTTTTTTTCAGCGGCTTAAATAATATATCAAAGCATTTATGCCTTGTCAACGGATTTTTTTAAAAAAAGCACACAAAATGCGGCAATAATAAACAGTATTGAAACTGGACCCCCAATAACAAGCCCTTTCGGGACATATCTAAGATCCAATTCATGCTCTCCTGGTGTTGTTTTTACGGCCATCAGTGCGTTTAAAACTTTTACGGGTTTTACCTTTTTGCCGTCCACCTTCACGGTCCAATCATCCTCATACGGGATCGAGAACACAAGGTATTCGGCCGTATCGGCAATGTTGGCTTTGGCCGTAAGGTGCGAGCTTGTGATTTTCGATATATTGACGTGTGATGAAACGGCATCTTTATACCAGGCCTTCAGAACCTGTTTGCTTTCATAATAGAAATACGCATTATCGATCTCGAGAGTGTCGGAATCAAGATCAAATCTGATACTGACCTCTTCACCGGGAGAATAATAGCCACCCTCCCGTACCGACCAACTGTAGTCATCAAAATAATTTCCTTTAACGTCACCGTTTATGAACAGCGTAGCCTCCTGAGGCTCGGGAGCGTCAAAATACATATATATGAAATTATCGCTTGAGACGGACAGGATATACTCGACGCTTGCGTCTTTGTCGGGATCCGATTTTGTATATACGTTATCTTCTTTGGTAACGTTGTTAAGTTTTACTTCCGACACCCTTACCGGCCTGTATATCTCGTAATTGGTCTGCGTGAAACTGCTCGCCAGATCATTCTGAAGTTTGAACGGATCTTTTTCGTTCATATTGATACGCTTAATGTCCTCGTCCATTCCGAAACCGAGAGACAGTGCGTACGGATTGAGATAGATCCTGTTGTCGCCTTCCGTATACAGCCATTTGTAGGGCTTGCACGTTTCGTCAAACTGAGACAACAGATATTTTACGCCCATGAAGCAGTCGGCAAAGCCTGTGCTCGCATCTCCGTAGAACGCCCAGTTTTTATTGTTTCTGAATCCGAGCTTTCCCATAAACTCCTTGACCTGATCGGTCTCGCAGGAACTGAAATGGGACAGTCCGTTGTATGCAAACATCATCGGATCATTATGGCTTCGTCTGAAAAGCTTATCCATTCTGAAAAAGGACGAATCCTGATCGTTAACGTATGATACGAGAGACTGGGTGGAATCTATGTAGTCTTTGTATGTCTCAAGGCTTTCCTCTTGTGCATATCTGTCTTCGTAATATGCCTCCACGGAAACAAGACCGTTATAGAAACTGTCCGCGATCTGAAGAACGAATAGTCCGGCCAAAGCGGGGATCACGTATCTGTTCTTTTCGTTCATCGCAACAATGAGTATCAGTGAAACCGCAACGGCGATACCCGTGACCAGAATGGATCTGATACCGACATACTGACTTTTTATCAGATACAGATATGCCGAATACAAAGCAAAGATCACAACTATAATATTGGCGTTTCTCTTTTTGAAACCGTCTCTTATCCGAACAAACCCGGCATATCCAACCAACAGGATGAAGAATGAGAACAGGAAAGAATTCCGGTAGGGAAATCCTATCGGATGCGCAAAGCCGTGCCATACAACATTTAAAGCGTCTATCCAGTATCCTATAAACAAAAAGGCAAACAGAACGAGCGCAAATATCTTTTCTTTTATCTTTATTGTCCTGTTGGCGAAATAGAAGAATACGAACAATACCGACACGATACCCGTGTATATTATCGGAAGTCCGTCCGATATGTTTCCTCGAAACGCACCGGAATACACTCCGGAGAAGAATTCGGACACTCTGAATGTTCCGGCAAAAGACAGACCCTTCAGAACCGCCTTCTTCTGTCCCTGCAAAGACAACAGTACGCTGAAAAGCGAAAAAGCGGAAATACCTACTGCGATAACCGTGGATAACAGTACGGTTCCCGCATTTTTGATCCGGTCCATTGTATCCTTGTATTCGATGAACCCGGAAGCCATGAAGCAGAGGAAAAACGCAGCCGTAAAGATAAGTATCATATAACCGATGTAATAATTTGATATGACTGCAAGAGCTGCGGAGATTATAAAGACCGCATTCGGTCTGCGGTATTTCATCATCCTGTATAACCCCAGTATTACAAGCGGTAACATCATAACGCTGAAGAAATAATGGATACAGTTGATATACGCAACGTTAAATCCCATCAGGGCATATGCTGTCGAAAAAATAAGTGCCGAATAACGGCTTCCCCAAATGCCGCGAAGCATCACAAAAAACGATAATCCCATAAATCCGCACATGATTATGATCATTACGGTTATTCCGATGGGAAGTATGTCATTGGGAAACAGGACAAGGATCAGAAAGAAAGGATTAAAGAGGTAATATGATGCAAATCCCATCATATCCCCGCCAAAGGTCTTTGAGAACGAATAGAACATGTCATTACTGCCGAAGAATATCGACTTCATGTAACCGATATAATCCACGAACTGGTATCTCATGTCCGCCACAAGGATCGAGACCTTTCCGAAAGGCGCAAAATCACCCGTGACAAAAATAAGCATCATGACAAGTGCCGGAATGACAAATGCCAGCATTGAGATTATCGTATTCTTCTCAAATTTCCTGAATTCTTCCATTTATGACAATGAGCGTTATCTGCTCGCGGCATATGCTTCCCTGACTGCTTTTGCGAACTGATCGGCACAGGATGTGCCCCTGCCGTTACAGTCGTTTCCGAGAAGCTTGCTTTCGATCTCCGAAACACTCATTCCGTTGCAAAGCTTTGAAATGGCCTTAAGATTTCCGTTACATCCTCCGGAAAAAGAAATATTGGTAATGATATCTCCGATGATATCAAAATCGATCTGTTTTGAACAAACTCCGTTGGGCTGATATGTGTAATGCATGATCTTCCTCCTTATAACAATAAAGATGGCATTACCTGCCATCCTCATCCTACCGGTGAATCACTAAACGGAGAAAGAGGGATTTGAACCCTCGCGCCGGTTGCCCGACCTACACCCTTAGCAGGGGCGCCTCTTCAGCCTCTTGAGTATTTCTCCAAATTGCTAAAGTCTTGCATACCAAGTATTCGTCAGCCAAGTCATTATATATAATGAACGGGGATATTGTCAATATAAACATCCGCCGTGACAGTCCATGACCACTATAACAGGAAAATCACGGACCGTCAGTTTTCTTACCGCTTCCGCTCCGAGATCTTCATATGCGATCACCTCGGAAGACGTGATACATTTGGAAAGCAGCGCACCGGCACCTCCGACTGCCGCAAAATACGTTACTTTGTTCCTGATCATGGAATCTTTGACGGCCTGAGTTCTTTTGCCTTTTCCTATCATCCCGGTCTGTCCGAGATCCATAAGAGTCGGAGCATATTTATCCATACGACTCGCGGTAGTTGGTCCGGCCGAACCAATCACACGTCCGTCCCTGGCGGGTGAAGGCCCCATGTAATATATCGTCTGATCTTTTATATCAAACGGAAGATCCTTTCCGGCCGAAAGCGCTTCCGTCATCCTCTTGTGTGCGGCATCTCTTGCCACATACACGGTACCTGTCAGATATACGTAATCTCCCGCTTTAAGCGTTTCCGATACACTTTGATCAAACGGAACGGTGATGTGCTTATCCATCTTATATTTCCTCGGTGATATGTCTGTTAACGTGACAGCATATATTAACGGCAACGGGCAGACCCGCTATATGGGTCGGGTACGTGTTGATATTGACAGCGAACGCGGTTGTTTTTCCTCCGAGTCCCGCAGGGCCTATGTTAAGATCGTTGATCTTTTGAAGCATCTCCTCTTCAAGTTCTTTTATGTATCCGATATCCGATTGAACTCCGGCGGGCCTTGTCAGCGCTTCCTTTGCCATAAGGGCACATTTCTCGAAAGTGCCTCCGACCCCGACTCCGACGACCATCGGCGGACATGCGTTCGGTCCGGCATCTTTGACGGCGGTAAGTATCGCATCTTTCACGCCTTCAATGCCGTCGGCGGGCTTGAGCATGAACACGCGGCTCATATTTTCCGAACCGAAGCCTTTCGGCGCCAGCGTTATATTTACTTTATCTCCGGGAACCAATTCGAAATGAATGACGGCGGGAGTATTGTCTTTGGTGTTGACTCTTTCAATGGGATCGGAAACGACGGATTTACGAAGGAATCCTTTCGTATATCCGCGTCTCACACCTTCATTGACCGCATCGCTTATATCTCCGCCGGTTAAATGAACATCCTGACCTATTTTCAAAAAGATGACCGCCATTCCCGTATCCTGGCATATGGGTATCATCTCCTCTTTGGCTATATCGAGATTCTCTTTGAGCTGTCCGAGTATCTTTTTGCCGATATCCGATGTTTCGTCATCATAAGCTCTGTCAAGACACGCTTTCATATCATCCGAAAGCTCATGACAGACCTTTATGCACATACGCTCCACGGCGTCTGTGATTTTCTCTACGGATATCTCTCTCATTCGTTCTCGTCAAATTCATCAATGATATAACGCTGTCTTCCTTTTACGTCATCGTATATTCTCGTAATATATTCGCCGAGCAGTCCGCATACGAATATAATGAGTCCGCCCATGAACCATATAAGGGAAACGAGTCCGTTATTGGAGTAATTCTCACGTTCATCGAAGATCTTCCTGATACCGTGAATGATCCCGAGCAGCACGCCGAATGCCGTCATGAATCCTCCGAGGAAAGTTACATATTCGAGAGGTTTGCTTGAGAAACAGAATATCCCGTGGAATCCCATGCGGAATTCTCCCCACAGTCTGTTGTATTTTGATACGTCCGCTTCTCTTGCTTCTCTGTGATATCTGACTGCCGCCTGTTTGAATCCGACATAACTTACCATACCGCGGAAGAACATGTTGGTCTCGGGCATCTTGCGGATCTCTTCTATGACACGGCGGTTGATCAGTCTGAAATCAGCGGTATCAACAGGTATCTCAACGCTTGAGAGGAAATTGATAACACGGTACGCGGTAAGATCGATGACCTTTCTGACCTTTGTCTCGCCCTGACGGTCGATACGCTGGGCATATACAACGTCATATCCTTCTTTCCACTTATCAACGAGATCAAGTATAACCTCGGGGGGATCCTGAAGATCCACATCGATAACAACGCAGATGTCTCCCTTACAGTTAAGCACACCGGCCATTGTTGCAGCTGCCTGACGGAACCTTCTGCTCATCGTGATGAGCTTGATGTTGCGGTTACGTTCCATGTTTTCCTTGATCACTTCATATGTTCTGTCAGTTGAAGGATCAAGAGAAAATATGATCTCGTATTTGCATCCGAGCTTTTCGACAACCGCTTCGGTTCTGTCAAGGAACGGCTTGATACCGTTTTCCTCGTTGTATACCGGTACGACTATTGAAAGAAGATAATTATCATAGTTTTCGTTTTTCATACTCTTATTCTCTTTCCTGTTCAATCGTCAATGCTACTCTTCGTCATCCATTCCTTCGAATCTTGTATCCTCTTCGTCATCGTCTATATCCACTTCATCGTGTACGACAACGACGGGTTCGTCCGATTTGGCGATGTTGATAACAACATCATCGATCTCATCCATGTCGATATCTTTGTCTCCGTCCGATATCTTCTCACGGACTTTGGCGATCTTGGCTACTCTTACGCCTTTGTCGAGACTGATCATCTTAACACCGGACGTGATCCTTGAAATGACCTTTATATCCTCCATACGAAGCTGGATTATTATACCCTGATCGGTGATCATCATGATCTCGTGCTCATCGGTAACAGCCTTGACACCGACAACATCCCCTGTCTTTTCCATTATCTTGTAGCACTTGACACCTTTACCGCCTCGCTTCTGAAGATGGAATTCGGACAGAAGAGTTCTCTTTCCGAAACCGAGCTCCGATACGATGAGGAGCGAATCGCCCTGTGTATCTATCTGCATCCCGACGATCTCGTCCCCGTCGGACAGGTTCATTCCGATAACGCCCATCGAAGATCTTCCTGTTGATCTTACATCCGTTTCCTTGAACCTGATGCACATACCCTGTTTTGTTACAAGGAATATCTCGGAATCCTTATCCGTTGTCTTGACTTCGATAAGTTCGTCGTCGTCGCGAAGCGTGATCGCTATCAGACCTTTTTTACGGATATTGTTGTATTCGAGTATATTTGTCTTCTTGACCGTACCTTTCTTCGTGACCATCAGGAGGTTCTTGTTCTCGTTGACCTCCGTGACCGGGATCATCGCGGATATCTTCTCACCGCTCTGAAGCTGCAGGAGATTGACTATCGCAACACCTCTCGAATTACGGCTTGCCTCGGGAATCTCGTATGCTTTCTTGCGGTATACTCTTCCGAGATTGGTGAAGAACATGATCGACTGATGAGTATTGCACATCAAAAGGTCCTCGATGTAATCCTCATCTATGGTCTTCATTCCTTTTATACCCTTACCGCCGCGGTTCTGAGCCTTGAAGTTATCAACCGTCATACGCTTGATATATCCGAGACTCGTCATGGCAATAACGGTATTCTCCTTCGGAATGAGATCCTCATTCGTAAGTTCCGAATCGTCAAGACCGATCTGCGTCCTTCTCTCATCACCGAACTTGTCGGATATTTGAAGTATCTCTGATTTTATCACTCCGAGGAGAAGTTTTTCATCCGCAAGGATGGCTTTGTACTCGGCGATCTTCTTCTGAAGTTCCGCATACTCGGTTTCAAGCTTCTCACGCTCAAGACCTGTCAGTGCGCGAAGCCTCATCTCCACGATCGCTGCCGACTGTGCCTCGGACAGACCGAAACGTTCTATCAGTTTCTCTTTGGCTTCGGCAACATTCGCACTGCCTCTTATGATGGCTATGACTTCATCGATATTATCAAGAGCGATGAGCAGACCTTGCAGTATATGGGCACGCTCTTCCGCTTTGTTCAGATCGTATTTGGTCCTTCTCGTAACAACATCTTCCTGATGCTTCAGATAATGTGTCAGCATCTCGAGAAGGTTCATGACCTTCGGTTCGTTATTTACAAGAGCAAGGTTTATAACACCGAACGTATCCTGAAGCTGCGTATGTTTATAAAGCTGATTCAGTACGATGCTGGCATTTACGTCACGACGGAGTTCAACAACGACTCTCATTCCGTCCCTGTCGGATTCATCACGAAGATCCGTTATACCGTCGATCTTCTTGTCTCTTACAAGCTCCGCGATCTTCTCAAGAAGCCTTGCTTTATTGACAAGGAAAGGAAGCTCGGTGATGATGATCTGACTCTTGCCGTTTTCCATCAGCACGATATCACTCACACCGCGAACTTTGATCTTGCCTCTTCCCGTTCTGTATGCACTCTCTATTCCGCGTCTTCCGAGAATGATACCCCCTGTCGGAAAATCAGGACCTTTAACACAGTCGAGAAGTTCGTCGATCTCCGTATCCCTGTCCTCTTCAACTCTGTTGTCTATGATCTTAACAACGGCGTTTATGACTTCCGTAAGATTGTGAGGCGGAATATTGGTCGCCATACCGACTGCGATACCTGTCGTACCGTTCACAAGAAGATTAGGAAATCTTGAAGGAAGTACCGTAGGCTCTTTTTCCGTTTCGTCAAAGTTCGGTACAAAGTCAACCGTATCTTTGCCTATATCTGCGAGCATTTCCATTGAGATCTTGGAAAGTCTTGCTTCCGTATATCTCATCGCAGCCGCGCTGTCGCCGTCGACCGAACCGAAGTTTCCGTGACCGTCTACGAGCGGAGCTCGAAATGACCAGTCCTGAGCCATATTTACAAGTGCACCGTAGATCGAGCTGTCACCGTGAGGATGGTATTTACCCATCGTATCACCGACGATACGCGCACATTTTCTGTGAGGCTTGTCGGGTCCGTTATTAAGCTCGATCATAGAGTACAGAACTCTTCTCTGTACCGGTTTGAGACCGTCTCTTACATCGGGAAGCGCACGCGCAGCGATAACGCTCATGGCGTAATCGATGTACGAGGTTTCCATAGTTTTGATCAGATCGACGTCATTTATTCGGTCGAAAATCTTGTCATCCATATTGTATGTTTTCCTTTCCAAAGGATTGAAAGCTTATCAGATATCCAGGTTCTTAACGAACTTCGCATTCTCTTCAATGAACTCACGCCTCGGCTCAACCTTATCGCCCATCAGCGTTGTGAATGTCAGATCGATCTCCGATGACATTTCTTCATTCATTGAAACGCGGGAAAGTACACGCGTCTCGGGATCCATTGTAGTCTCCCAGAGCTGCTCGGCATCCATCTCACCGAGACCTTTGTAACGCTGGATCTTGTTGTTCTGATCTCTTCCGACTTCGGTGAGTATATTGTTAAGTTCTTCGTCCGAATACGCATACCAGACTTTTTTGTTCTTCTCAAGCTTATAAAGAGGCGGATTCGCAAGATATACATGGCCTTCTTTGATAAGATCCGGCATGAATCTGTAAAGGAACGTCAGCATCAGAGTACTGATGTGAGCTCCGTCAACATCGGCATCGGTCATGATTATGATCTTGTCGTATCTGAGCTTTTCGATATCGAAATCATCATGAATACCGGTACCGAATGCAGTGATCATAGCCTTGATCTCGGCATTTGCGTATATCTTGTCAAGACGTGCCTTCTCAACGTTAAGTATTTTTCCGCGAAGCGGGAGAATAGCCTGTGTTGCACGGCTTCTTGCAGTCTTGGCGCTTCCTCCGGCGGAATCTCCCTCGACTATGAATATTTCACAGTTCTTAGGATCCTTATCGGAGCAGTCGGCGAGTTTACCGGGAAGAGCCATTCCTTCAAGTGCAGTCTTACGTCTTGTAAGATCTCTCGCTTTTCTTGCAGCTTCCCTTGCGCGCTGCGCAAGGATCGATTTTTCGCATATCTGTTTTGCAACCGTCGGATTCTGTTCAAGATAATATGTAAGCTGTTCCGAAACGACCGTATCCACAGCGGCCCTTGCTTCGGAATTACCGAGCTTCTGCTTTGTCTGACCCTCAAACTGCGGCTCCTCAATCTTAACCGAGATGATCGCGGTCAGTCCTTCACGAATATCATCACCGGTAAGATTTGCTTCGCTTTCCTTAAGCAGCTTGTTCGTTCTTGCGTAATCATTAAACGTCTTGGTGATCGCATTTCTGAAACCGGTAAGATGAGTTCCGCCTTCGGGAGTGGTTATATTGTTAACGAAACTGAACACGCTCTCATTGAATGAATCGTTGTGCTGCATGGCAACTTCAACAAGCACATTGTTCTGTTTGCCTTCAAAATAAAGTACGTCGTTATATAAAGGAGTCTTACTTCTGTTAAGGTAAGTAACGAATTCCTTAATACCTCCCTCATAGTGGAAGATCCTCTCCACAGGTTCCTCACCTCTGGTGTCTCTAAGTATAATCTTCAGATTCTTTGTAAGGAAAGCTGTTTCGCGAAGTCTCGTTTTTAATATGTCATAATCGAATACTGTCTCTTCGAAGATAGTATCATCAGGCATAAATGTTACCATCGTACCAGTCTCTTCAACGGGACACTCTCCGATCACTTCGAGCTTTTTGACAACTTTTCCTCTCTCGTAGCGCTGCATGTATACTTTTCCGTCCTGAC
Source organism: Lachnospiraceae bacterium (assembly GCA_016281675.1). The sequence goes on along the minus strand of JAEEJD010000070.1, from coordinate 2,640 downwards.
GGATACGTACTTCAAGCCAGTTTGAAAGAGCATTTACGACTGAAGCGCCGACACCGTGAAGTCCACCCGAAACTTTGTATCCACCGCCGCCGAATTTACCGCCGGCATGAAGGATCGTAAACACGACTTCAACAGCGGGAATACCCGCTTTTTTATTTATACCTACGGGAATGCCTCGTCCGTTATCGATGACGGTTACCGAATTATCCGGATTTATAGTAACGTCGATAGTGGAACAAAATCCCGCCAAAGCCTCATCAACCGAGTTGTCGACTATCTCATATACAAGATGATGAAGTCCTCTTGCCGAAGTACTTCCGATATACATACCCGGACGTTTTCTTACCGCTTCAAGACCTTCAAGAATCTGTATCTGATCGGCACCGTATTCGCCGTTCACTTCATAACTCTCTTCCGCCATATTGATATCATCACTCATTTTAATTCTCCCTTACTACCTTACCGCCGCTTACCTTGAATATCTTGTTAACGGTAAGCCTTGAATTTATAAATTCATCGAGACCGGTACATGTAACTATGGTCTGGATGTTTCCTATACTGTTAAGCAGATAATTCTGTCTGTTTGAATCAAGTTCCGATAATACATCATCAAGCAGCAGGATCGGTTTCTGACCAGTGATATTTTCAACAAGCTTTATTTCCGATAATTTCAATGAAAGCGCTGCCGTTCTCTGCTGACCCTGGGATGCGTATTTCTTGGAATCCATATCGTTTATATAGAATATAAAATCGTCCCTGTGAGGTCCTACCGAAGTGAGCTTATACTTAATATCTTTCTCACGGTTTCTTTTAAGCTTTTGCGAATACTCCATTATCTCTATATTGGGATCGTATTTGATAAGGAGTTTTTCGTTGTCTCCGGTAAGATTCTTATGGATATCATAGATTATCTCGTTCAATTGATTGATGAACAGAGTTCTTCTGTCTATGATCTTTGTCCCAAGCGATATAAGCTGTGAATCCCAAACATCAAGAGTATCAGTCAATTCGGGATGATATGTTATATCTTTGAGCAGATTGTTTCTCTGATTGACTATCTTGTTGTAGCTCGTAAGATTGTAAAGATATACTTTATCAAGCTGACAAAGTTCGGAATCAATAAATCTTCTTCTGTCCGAAGGACCGTTTTTGATTATCGAAAGATCTTCGGGAGAAAACAGGATAACGTTTATCACACCCATAAGCTCGGCTGCTTTTTTGAGCTTTATCCCGTTTATGGCTATACCTTTTGATTTATCTGTACGAAGATGTATATCAACCTGATAATCAACTTCGTTCTTTTCAAAAAGACTTCTTATATGTCCTTCATATTCACCGAATCTGACTATTTCTTTGTCACGGCTTCCGCGATGTGATTTTGTTGTACTTGAAAGATAGATCGATTCAAGGACATTTGTCTTTCCGACCGCGTTGTCTCCGTATAGTATGTTTACACCCTTATCAAAATCGATCTGAACTCTCTCGTAATTTCTGTAATTGCTTAATTCAAGTGATTTTATATGCATTTATATCCCTCTTGTATAAATATCAATTACCGCAGATCACATATTCTTTATCTTTGTATTTGATTTTATCACCGTCAAAGAGCTTTTTTCCGCGCTCAGTGCATACTTCACCGTTGACTTTTACAAGTCCTTCGTTAATATAGACTTTTGCTTCAACACCGGATCCGACTGCACCTGACAGTTTGAGTGCCTGTCCGAGCTTTATATGTTCATCTCTTATCGTGATTTTTTCCATAATTTATGAGAAATTTACCGGCAGTATAAGGTAAAGGTATGAATCATCGTCGTTTTTAATGATGCACGGAGCCTTAGGATTAACCATGTAAAGAGTAACGTTTTCGTCATCTATAACTCTGAGCGCATCAATAAGAAACTTGGGATTGAAACCTATCATTATATCCTTACCTGATTTTTCTATATCAACATCATCATTCATGCTTCCTATTGTTGATTTGATACTGAGAGTTGCAATATTGTCATTAACATTGAAAACAATAGGTTTCTTATCTCCTTCTTTTACAAGGAGAGTCGCACGGTTTATTACTTCAAGAAGATCTTTTTTGTTTACGTCAATCTTTGTTTCATAATCATTTGATATCATCTGATCGATCTTGAAATAATTACCTTCAATTATCCTTGATACAACTTTGACCGAATCATATTCAAAAATCACGTGATTTTCACATAAGAATATAGAAACATCCTTATCAACATCTCCGGGGATGATCTTATAAAGTTCGGACAGAGTCTTTCCGGGAACTATAACAGAGCTGTCTTCATAACTTTCTTTTAAGGTTATGATACGAAGAGATATTCTGTGACCGTCCAGAGATACTACTTTAAACTTATCTCCTTTTATCTCAAACAATTCACCGGTCATTATCTTGTTTGTATCATTGTCTGAAATTGAGAATATAGTCTGTCTGATAATATCTTTAAGTGAAAATTGAGATATCTTTATAGGATTTGATTTATCAAGTTCGGGAAGAAGAACAAATTCCTCGGCCGATCTTCCGTTTATATCAAGTTTTGATTTTCCGCACTCGATATGAACATTGTTATCTTCATCAGAATCTATTACAAAAGTCTCTTCACTGTAACTTCTGATAAGATT
>JAEEJD010000069.1 GCA_016281675.1 Lachnospiraceae bacterium | reverse complement strand
TGGGCAGTACAAAGTAGCGGGTCGCTTATGGCGACACCGACCGTACGGCTTCCGTAGTCAAGCCCCAGGATTCGCATATCAATGCCATCCGTTGCTCTTTATATATGATGTCAGAAGTTCATCAACAAGCTCGTCTCTTTCAACTTTCATGATCATGCTTCTGGCACCGTTATGGCTCGTGATGTATGTCGGATCACCTGACATGATGTATCCTACGATCTGATTGACGGGATTGTAACCCTTCTCGTTAAGAGCATCATAGACCGTCTCGAGCACAACTTTGACTCCCGTCTCGGGCTCTGTCTGAACGTTGAAAAATTGAGTGTTTCCTAAATTCTGCATATTAATCCCTCCTACCTGCCTCTCCTACTATACCCCATCCTGCCTCAAAACACAAGATTTCGGTTATCTTCCCGCTGTCTGTTTCGGGCATGAAAACCTTGACATATTCGGGGGTATATCCGACCGTGTATAACCTGCCGTCGACTTCTTCCGTATCCTCAGTCAGAACGTTTACCGTTTTTCCGTCATACCACGCCTCAAAAGCACGTTTGCGCTCATTCGATTCCCTGATCAGTATCGTGCTCCTAGCGGACTTTACGGCATCCGTCAGCTGACCGGGCATTTTGTCGGCAACCGTCCCCTTTCGTCTCGAATACTTGAATATATGACATTCGTACAGATCCGTCTCCTTAAGAAAGACGCGTGTTGTCTCAAATTCCTCTTCCGTCTCACCGGGAAAACCGACTATTATATCCGTCGTTATTGCCGGGTGCTCAAAGTATCTTCTGACAAGATCGACTTTTTCGGCAAATTCGGCAGTATCGTAGTGCCTGTTCATCCTCGCAAGAACGCTGTCGCATCCGCTCTGAAGCGAAATGTGAAAATGCGGGCATAGTTTCGGGATTTCCGAAAGCCTTTTTACAAACTCTTCGGTCAGAAGCCTCGGTTCAAGCGATCCGAGCCTTATACGCTCTATCCCGTCCTTTCCGGCTACCGTTTCCACTGCATCAAGAAGCGCCGTATTGGTTTGCCCTTTATCGGCAAACGTATTATACGTATCAAGGCCATATGAACTTAAATGGATACCCGTGATAACTATCTCCTTGTACCCGTTTTGCGAAAGACGTACCGCCTCTTCCTCAATATCTTCGATACGTCTGCTCCTAGCCCTGCCCCTTGCAAGAGGAATGGCGCAGTAACTGCAGAACTGGTTGCATCCGTCCTGGATCTTCATGAACGCACGGGTATGTCCGGATGTTTCCGATACCGAAATATTCTCGTACTCACAAGGTGTCGCAAGATCGCTGACGGTAACCTGCTTTGTACGATTTTCGCCCGGAAGGGCAAGATAAGACTCGACGATGTCAACTATCTCGGCCTTGTGATTGTTCCCGACCGCGATATCAATATAATCGCATGATGCGGCGCCTTCGGGATCATTCTGCACGAAACAGCCGGCCGCAACAACGACGGCATCGGGATTTTGGCGCTTTGCGCGACCAAGCATCTGCCTGCTCTTGCGATCTGCGATATTTGTAACGGTACATGTGTTCACAATATACACGTCCGCTTTTTGTGCAAATTCCACAATTTCATAGCCTCGTTTTTGGAACATCTGTGAAATTCCATCCAACTCATATGAATTGACTTTACAACCGAGGTTGTGAAATGCTACCTTTTTCATTGAGAAACTCCGTATTTTTGGTGTTTTTTGAGAATTGACATTTATTCCGCGCACAGTTATATTATGTCTGTAAACGAAGAGAATAGGTTAAGTTAAGAATATGAAAAGGAGGAATTTTTCATGAAGACAGTACAGATTTCATTAAACTCAATCGATAAGGTTAAGTCTTTTGTTAACGACATCACAAAGTTTGACTACGACTTCGATCTTGTATCAGGCAGATACGTAATCGATGCAAAGTCTATCATGGGTATTTTCAGTCTGGATCTTTCAAAGCCCATCGACCTTAATATCCATACCGAAGGCAACGCTGATGATGTTATGGAAGTTCTTAAGCAGTACATCGTTTAAGATCGGTTAATTCAAAACTGTGATCGCCCGGCAATATGTCGGGCGATTTTTTATTGTCATTTTGCTTTGAAGATCACATGATCGAACTTCTCGAGCTTCTCGGCATCGATCGCATCATAAAATCCTCTGTCCTTATCGTAGTCCTCCAGTCTCAGAATGTATACCGCACCGTCGCGAAGGTTTCCCCTGCCCAGTTCCGAGCGGTACAGATCGATATTCTCTCTTACTTTTTCTTCTATATCCCTTGCAAAATAATAATTGTTCTGGCGCATGCCGTGGATATACGCATAATATCCGGTCGGAAGCGTGATATCGTTCTCGGTATAAAGGAATATGAATTCCTTCTCGCCGTCGACAAAAGCACTCATCTCGGGATCATCCCACAGAGTATCGGTTCCGTGTTCTTCCATGTACAGATCATGGCGCGCCGCAAACGCATCCCTCATATCCGCGAACTGCAGAACAAGCGCCCCGGCCAGGACTATCACGCCGATCTTGGTATGCCTGAAAGTGTACGCGGTAAAGCTTACCGCAGCCGTAATGAGTATGTACATTGCCGGCCAGATAAGGCGCCCGTTCGACCGGAATATGGACAGGATCTTTTCGACCGGCTGCGGATAAGGAACCCAGAAAAGCATGATGTCGTTATACGAAACGTTCGGTATAACGGCAACGATCACGGAAACAAGAACGAGAAGGATCGTAACCCTTCCGTATATCTTTTTCGAATGAAACGCTTCCTCGGGAACCTTCCTTGCCATTCTGAATATGAGCCCGGCAGCGACTATAACAAACAACAGAAGTATCCCGGCTCCGAGATATGCCATCCCCTCATACTGGAAATAGTTCTGAAGCGGAAGCACAGGCAGAAATCTTCCTATCTCCCACGGATTGATGAATGTGTTGAGGTTGCTCGTGAACGTTCCGAGCCCGAATCCCGATGCGGACGATACGCCGTAGAATCCGCCGAGGATATAAAGGGTTATAAGACCCGCCGCACAGAACGCGGCAAACTCGGCAAGCACGATGCCCGCGCCCTTTTTTTCGGCAAGCTGCGTTATGATAAGTGCGGCAAGCACCATTCCCGCCATCGGCAGAAAATACGAATGAACGGCCACGCACATGAATCCGAGCGCGGCCCAGTAGAATACCTTTTTTGCATTACTGTCTATGAGTCCGTCATACACCC
>JAEEJD010000068.1 GCA_016281675.1 Lachnospiraceae bacterium | reverse complement strand
ATGCCGGGAGTGATAAATGCCGATACGGTCATTCTTCCGACGCAGCAGCTCAAGACAGTCTATATCGAAAGACTCGCCGAGTTTGTCGGTTCGGATGACACAAACGTTATCGCGGCACTTGACGGCAGGATACGCGTATCTCCCGAACTGGTATATAAAGATGTTCCCGTTAAAATGTCCGAAGGCGGAAAGACTCTGATATTCTTTACTACAGTCAGCTTCCTTGCCGAAAACGGAAAGTCCGGGATCGACAAGATAAATAAGACTATAGATATTTTTTCGGAGAACGCGGGAAAGCTTAATGTGATCTGGATATCCCAATGCGTAAAAGGTAATGAGGATAAGATCGATAAAGGCGTGGCAAGTGATTTTCGCGAAGCGGTAAAAAGGTTCGAAAAGCTCGGGATCGGGAAATACGAAGAAGACCCGGACGGACTGGAGTACGACCGCCTTGCAGAGTCGTGTGATGCCTACTACGGAGATCCTTCGGCGCTTGCGCTGAGATTTGTATATGCTCACAAACCCGTGATGATCATCAATGCGAATATACGTTGATCACGTATGTTGAAAGGGGGATTTATGAATTCCAAGATTAAATCGCTGATCAAAAATCTGACACTTGAGGAGAAGGTAAGCCTGTGTTCGGGATCCGACTTCTGGCACACGAAGGAGATCGAGAGGCTCGGAATACCTTCGGTCATGGTCAGTGACGGACCGAGCGGACTTCGTAAACAGGATTACGAAGCCGGAGAAAACAAAGTCAATACGAGTATAAAAGCGGTCTGTTTTCCGACCGCCGTCAATCTTGCCGCAAGCTTTGATGTCGATACGGTAAAGAAAGTGGGAGAGGCTATAGGAGACGAGTGCCAGGCGGAAAACGTTGCCGCCATTCTTGGACCGGGCAATAACATCAAACGTTCACCTCTTTGCGGCAGAAACTTTGAGTATTATTCGGAAGATCCTTATCTGTCGGGTAAGATCGCGGCCGCATTCATAAACGGCGTACAGTCAAAAGGCGTGGGAACATCGCTCAAGCATTTTTGCGCCAACAATCAGGAGTATCGCAGAAACAGTTATGATTCGAGAATAGACGAGAGAACGCTTCGGGAGATATACCTTAAGTCGTTTGAGATCGCAGTCAAAGAGTCCAAGCCCTGGACCGTTATGTGCGCATACAATCTTGTGAACGGTGTACAGATGTCGGAGAACAAGAGGATCCTGACAGATATTCTCCGAAACGAATGGGGATTTGAAGGGCTTGTCGTCAGTGACTGGGGAGCGGTAAGAAACCGCGTGAAAGGCATTGCAGCGGGCCTTGATCTTGAAATGCCGTATTCGTATGCGGCATACGATAAGCTTGTTGTCGATGCGGTTAAAAATAACGAACTTGCGGAAGAAGACCTTGATGCCTGCGTGGAAAGGGTGCTTGAGTTTGTCTATAAAGCGATCGAAAATCACAAAGACGGGGTTGTCTGGGATAAGGAGGAACACCACATTCTTGCAAGAGAGATCGCGAATGAATGTATAGTGCTGCTAAAGAACGAGAACAAAGTTCTTCCGGTAAGAAACGACGAATATGTTCTGTTTGTCGGGGGATTTGCGCAGAAGCCGCGTTTCCAGGGCGGCGGCAGTTCGCACATTAACTGTGTGAATATCGATTCCGTTCTGTTTGCGGTACAGTGGAATTCGAAAGTGAAATATGAAGAGGGATTTTCGGCATCGAACGATTCGTATGACGAAGTTAAGTTCAACCGTGCCGTCAAGGCAGCACAAAATGCCGACAAGGTCGTTGTGTTTGCCGGACTTCCGGATCTGTATGAGTGCGAGGGATATGACAGGGGCCACCTGAATCTTCCCAAGGTACAGAACGATCTGATTGATGCGATAGCGAAGGTCAATCCTCACGTCATAGTGGTTCTTGAAAACGGATCTCCCGTTACGATGCCGTGGATAGACAAGGTCGAAGGGATACTGGAAACATATCTGTGCGGGGAAGGTGTGGGCGTTGCGACCGCACGTGCCCTTTACGGAAAGATCAATCCTTCCGGACGACTTCCGGAAACATTCCCTTTAAGGCTTGAGGACAATCCGGCATATATCGATTTTTCGGGAGACGTTACGAAGATCGAATACAGGGAAGGTATATTTGAAGGTTACAGATACTATACAAAGAGGAACATGCCGGTTCTGTTCCCGTTCGGATACGGGCTTTCATACAGCACGTTCACATACGGAAAGATGACCGTTGAAACGGATGAGATGACGGACGATGAGACGTTGGAAGTATCGGTCGATGTCATAAACGAAAGCGACATTCCCGGCAAAGAGGTCGTTCAGCTGTATGTTGAAGCCGATATCCCGAATTCAAGGATAAGAAGAGCCGCACGTGAACTCAAGGGATTTTCGAAGGTAAGCCTTGATCCCGGAGAGAGAAAAACGGTAACGTTCATTCTCGATAAGAGTTCATTCGCATATTACGATACGGATATAAACGACTGGTATGTCGAGGGCGGAGATTATGTGATCGAGATATGTAAAAACGCCAGAGATGTGATCACCTCAAGGACCGTTAAGGTTATGCCAAAGAAACCGAAAAAACCGGTGTATGACGAGAATTCGGTATACAAAGACATAATGGAAGATCCCAATGCGGCAAAGATCGCAAAACCGTATTTTGACAAGTATCTGTTCAAGGATCCCGATACGTCAAGTTCCGACGAGGTCGCAACGGAGGCGTTCGGATCCGATCCCGAAATATTCCTGCGTGATACTACGCTCAGAAATGTCGTGAACATGAGCTTCGGAAAGATCACTTACGAAGACATGAGAGAACTGATAGATAAACTCAATAAATAGGAGGATATATGATGTCGGTAAAAAAGATCGTAATAGCTGTATGTACGACAGCTCTTTTGGCGGGTCTGCCCGCGTGCTCGGCGCAGGTCATCAATCAGCAGGCCGCACCGGAGGAAGTCAGCGGAAAGGAAGAGAGTACGGATACGGCCAATGAGAAGGGTGACGGAGGGCTTGACGGTGAGCTTGTTACGATAAGCCGTAAAAGCCTGTTGCCGGAGACGTTTGATGAAGAGGATATCAAAAACATCACGCCGGCTGTTCCCGAGATCAAAATTGAAGATGATCTGAGCAATATAATAAACAAGGATGAGTATGAATGGTATCCGAAGGATATGATTGATAAACTCAAAAAGAACGGATTTGTTGTCGGTGACAGCGCCGGAAGAGAGTTCTTCGAACTGTATGAGTCGAACCGTTATTTTCAGACGCCCAATTTTGTTACCGTAGATTCGATGATGCATACGTATCATATATATTTCGCGTATCTGATGAGAGATATCGAGAAGCAGCATCTGTTTGACGATCTGTCTAAGCTGACAGCGGACATGCTTGAAAAGAGCTACGCGCAGTATAACGATCTGAAAGGCAGCGAATGGGAGGAAGCCGCAAAGAGAAATACGGCATTCTTTTCCGTGGCAGCCGTGCTCCTTGATGATAAAGCGAAGATCCCGAATGTAGTTTCCGATATTGCGGAGAAAGAATACAACCTTGTGATGGATGCTTCCGGAATCGAAGATTCGGAAATTACCGGCGACATGGAAGACTATTCCCAATATAAGCCGCGCGGCTATTATGAAGGTGACGAGACGCTCGAGAAGTATTTCAGAGCCATGATGTGGTACGGAAGGAGACAGTTTACCCAGAATGTCGAGGACATGGACAGATCGGCGCTGCTGATCACTCTTGCACTTAATGACGGAAGCTACGAGAAGTGGAGTGATATATATGCGGTGACATCATTCTTTGCCGGTGCGAGCGATGATCTCGGATACTGCGAGTACATGCCGGTTATCGACAAGGTTTACGGAGAAGGTGTAAAAGCATCTGACCTTACGGGTAACGAAAAAGCGTGGGAGGAATTCCACTCGTTAACGGCAAACCTTCGTGCGCCCCGTATCAATTCCATTCCGATCAAGGACACGGAAGATGCGGAAAATGTGATCCCCGGATACAGGTTCATGGGGCAGCGCTTTACGATCGACGCTACGATAATGCAGGAACTTGTCTACAGAAGAGTCGGTGAATTCGAAGACGAAGATAAACGTATGCTGCCTGATTTTCTTGATGTTCCTGCGGCTCTCGGGTCTGATATGGCATATTCGATATTAAAAGAAGAAGGTCAGACAAAATACAAGAATTACGATGAGAACCTTGAGGCAATGAAAAAGGAATTCATCAACGATGATACAACGATATGGAATGCGAGTCTGTATGCGGGCTGGCTCAACACGCTCCGTCCGCTTCTTGAGCCTAAAGGAGAGGGGTATCCCACATTCATGCAGAATGATGAATGGACCAAGAAGGATCTTGAGGCATTTGCGGGAAGCTATACTGAGCTGAAGCATGATACGGTACTTTATTCGAAACAGGTAATGGCCGAGATGGGCGGCGGCTGGGAAGAAGATAAGGACTTCAGAGGATATGTCGAACCCGAACCGCTTGTGTTCAGCCGTTTTGAAAATCTTGCAAAAAGCACATCGGAAGGACTGGAGGGACTCGGTTATCTGTCAAAAGATGACAAGGAGAATCTTGAAAAGCTTGCGGATCTTGCAAACAAGCTCAAGACTATATCCGTTAAAGAACTTAAGAATGAGAATCTCTCCGATGAGGAATATGAGCTTATAGAGATATACGGCGGGGAGATAGAGCACTTCTGGCTTGATGCCATGAAAGCTCAGACCGGAGAAGAGTATCCGAATTCCGATAACTATCCGGCGGCGCTTGTTGTCGATATCGCGACTGATCCGAACGGAAGCGTGCTTGAGATGGCTACGGGAGATCCCGCGGTGATATATGTTGCGGTTCCTGTTGAAGGGAAGCTGCGTATCGCCCAGGGATGCGTATACAGCTTCTATCAATTCGTACAGCCGATATCCGACAGGATGACCGATAAGCAGTGGAGAAGAAAACTAGGGATCGATGTTGATATAGACGACGATTATAATGTTACTTCATACAGGGAAGATGTCAGTCATCCCGAATGGGTGAACAGCTACAGATACTTCTACAATAGCGAAGAGTGATGACTAAAAAGACACGGATCATCACAGGTATCGCGGTATCTCTTGTGATCGCACTGTGTGTTGCGACATATTGCGGTTATATCGTACCGCCGCTGTATTCGGCACCGACGGACAAAATAGTAAGTGACGGGGATTTGGTGATCGAACAAAGCGGGAGAAAACTTACCGTCGAAAATGAAGGCAGCCCGGTATGGGCTCTCCCGGAAAATGTCCTTGCCCAGGATTTTCTGTATGAGGATATTGACAGAGACGGTAAAGCGGAACTCCTCGTGCTGTGCTGGAAGAGAGGAAGATACGGAAAGCACAGGCCGACGTGGGTAGAGTCGGATGAGATAAAATGGTCTCAGCATATCTTCATATATAATATAGCGGACGGACAGGTGATTCCCAAATGGATGGCCTCCGATATCGGAATGCATGCCCGGTCATGGGAAGCGTATAAAGGAGTCATAACCATCACCGATACATCCGGTGACGTTACAAAATGGGGATGGATACACTGGGGACTTGAGAAATTGTAGAAATTATCGCGAAGCTGTGGTATAATTTCGCTAAAGCAAACAAGGATGTTTGCCGATATAGTTACTGTAGTATCGAAGCGCATGGAAGCATGGGGGTACAGAATGGGTACGATCGAAGAACAGAAGAACGAAGCATTGAAGACGGTTGCCGAATATCTTGAAAAGCTGATCCCGGCGATGGAAAACGTTATCGCGGAGATCAAGGGCGAGATGCAGGAAGATACGGTAGACTTTCTCCTTCAGGTGATCGACGGACTGAACTTTGTCATTGAGACATACAATGTTACAAGGGATGTTGTTAACGATCCCGAACCGCTTATTAACGACGATCAGCTTGAGAAGGCGGTAGGTGTTCTCAGCGAGGGATTTTCGAAGAAAGATTATCCTGCTATAGCCGATGAACTTTCCGGAGACATAGTTCCGTTCCTTAAGGTATTCAAGGCAGCGGCGGATAAGATCGCCTGAGCGGGTACGGCAGCTTATAGAATTAAAAAAGAACTCTGCAGATCATGCAGAGTTCTTTCTATTCTGTAAAGACATTTAGCAATAACTTGAGAACATCATTCCGCTGTAATTGCTCGTTATATAAGGTGTGGCGAATCCGTGTCCGGGATTCTTGTAAGCCACAACGGTCTTCTGTGTGTATTCCATCGGATCGAGAGCAACCTGATTGGCACGCTTCAGAACATTTGCGGTAAACTTCTTGATCGCCGAGAACTGGGTCATTGCATCGTCCTCACGTGCGGTCTGTGTCAGAAGATTGTTGTCGACCGAGATAGTACCGTCATTGCCGAAGCTCAGTCCTATCGATTCAAGTTCCGAAGAATAGAGCTGCGCCGCTTTGTTCATCTCGTTGACAAGCTTCTTCGAATACGGCTGCTTCTCGGCATATGAATTCACATTGTCTATGAAGGAATTGTATGCGCTAACGAGATTGTTGATATTCTCCGTAACCGATTCGACGTCGGTCTTAAGCCCTATGCTGACCGATGTTCCTTCTTCGCTTACACCGTTAAGATTGATCTCGTACATCTTCTCTATTGAGAAGTGATTGGAGAAAGTGCTTCGAGCTTCACCGTTTAATATGAACTGGGAGTTCTTCGGGAACTCGGTCACATCACCTATTCCGAAATATTCAACCGTACCGGCTGTCTTGTGGGTGTTGTTATCCGAAATATCAAAGTTCGTAACACCGTTCCTGCCGCGGATACCTGTCTCATCGGACTTGATCGAAAGGGCAACCCTGCCGTTCTCGTCCTCAAGGACGGACGCGTTAACTCCGATATTGGAACGGGTGATAAGTCTTGCAAGCTTCTCTTCTATTATCTTATTGGTATCATTCTCACCGATATTGAACTGGAACTCGTAGTCCATATCTCTTGAATGGATATCAAAGGAGTATGTTCCGGGTTCAAGATCCATCGTATCGGGTTCGAGATATTTACCGCGGTTCTCCTGTCCGCCCGCGAGCTGCTCAACCGAGATCTCGAGAGACGGGAACGAATCGGGATCTATCTCTCCGGTTCCGATGAATGATGCCGATATGACATTCTCATCGCTTGATGCCACTGCCTTCTGATCGAGCATGTTGTCGGAGTTGTCCATGGACAGCGAAGAGATCACGTTCTTGAGTGAACGCGCATTCTCTTTGAGCCCGACAGCAAATTCCTGCGTGGAAGGAGAATTGTCCAACAGGAACAGAGGAGCATCTTTATTCATCTTAACAATGGAATTATAAAGACCGCGCAACTCGCTCTTCTTGTGGGTATCATACTTACTGTTGGTACCCTGTGGCGCGTACGTGGTCAGGAAATGGTTATATACTGTAGAAATAGCTGTATTGTCTGCCATTGTTTGCCCCTCCTTTCTTCCTTGAATGGTTCAGCTTCCACGGAGTCAGTTCCGAGTTCTGTTCTTAAGGATAGAACAGACGCCTGGGCATAAAATGCTACTTTTATGTCTATATACTACTATGAAAATCACGGGAAAGCAAGCATTTTCGCCTGCAAAAAGGGCTAAAAACCGCCAAAAAAATAACAATAATTATTTAATAAAATTGGGCATAATTACAATAAAACAGTAAAAATGTCTACATATAGTATAGTGATCCCCGATAATACTCATCATATGCCCGAAAAAATAAGGGCCTCGAAATATCAAAAATCGATTGACGGAGGCGCATTGCTGTGTTATATTAGTCCGGCGAGACGAATTCAGGTCTTTTTTTTGTGCTGTAAATAAGTCCGCAACAGGTCAGATTCTCAAAGGAGAGGTGAAAATATGCGTACCAGAATAACACTTGCCTGCACAGAGTGCAAGAACAGAAACTACGATACCAAGAAGGATAAGAAGACTCATCCCGATCGTATGGAGACAAAGAAATACTGCAGATTCTGTAAGAAGCATACATTACATAAGGAGACGAAGTAATGGCAGACACTAATAAGGGAACCGAAGTTGCCCAGAAGGGTAAAGGATGGTTTAAGGGTCTGAAAGCCGAATTCCATAAGATCAGTTGGACATCCAAGGATGATGTTACAAAACAGACTATTGCTGTTGTTGTAGTATCGGTTATTCTGGGCCTTCTCATCGCATTGATAGATTTCGTTCTTCAGTCAGGGATCAATTTCCTGATCTCGCTGTAAGGAGGTGTTGTAATGGCAGATACAAAAGACATCGAACTTACGGAAGAGATCACCGAAGAGGCTGCTGATCAGGAATTTGCCGAGGATGCCGCAGCAAAAGAAAGCGGACCCAAGGCGAACTGGTATGTTGTACATACATATTCCGGATATGAGAATAAGGTTAAGGCCAATATAGAGAAGACTATCGAGAACAGACATCTTGAGGACGAGATCCTTGAGGTCCGTGTTCCGATGCAGGATGTTACCGAGGTTAAGAACGGCGTCAGAAAAACAAGCGCCAAGAAGATGTTCCCCGGCTATGTCCTTATAAATATGATAATGAACGACGTTACATGGTACGTTGTCAGAAATACGAGAGGCGTAACGGGATTTGTCGGTCCCGGAAGCAAGCCGGTCCCTCTGTCTGATGCGGAGATGAAGCCCCTCGGTATCAAGACGGAGAACGTATTCATCAACTTCACCGAGGGCGATACGGTCAATGTTATTGCCGGTGTTTGGAAGGATACGGTCGGAGTCGTTCAGCGTATGGATATGGGTAAACAGACCGCGACAATCATGGTTGAACTGTTCGGTCGTGAGACACCCGTTGAGATCAGTTTCGACGAGATAAACAAGTCGAATTATTGATTCGAGTTCCTTGTGAACTGTGGGAGGGATTGTCCCGCCACTACCACATTTTTATATAGGAGGCTATTATGGCTAAGAAAGTAGAAGGTTACATCAAACTTCAAATTCCCGCCGGTAAAGCAACACCGGCACCCCCGGTTGGCCCTGCACTCGGTCAGCACGGCGTGAACATCGTTGAGTTCACAAAGCAGTTTAACGCAAAGACGGCAGATAAGGGCGACGTTCTTATTCCCGTCGTAATTACGGTTTACGCAGACAGAAGCTTTTCTTTTATCACGAAGACACCTCCTGCTGCAGTTCTCATCAAGAAAGCCTGCAACATCAAGTCGGGTTCGGGTGTTCCGAACAAGACAAAGGTTGCAACTCTTTCAAAAGAGAAGTGTCGTGAGATAGCTGAGATGAAGATGCCGGATCTTAATGCGGCTTCAATCGAGGCAGCTATGAGCATGATCGCAGGAACAGCCAGAAGTATGGGCGTAACAGTTGAGGAGTAGGAGGAAGCTTAAATGAAACACGGAAAGAAATATACTGAAGCGGCTAAGCTTGTAGATCGTGCTACTTCCTATGAGCCCGCTGAAGCAATCGCACTTGTTAAGAAGACCGCAACGGCTAAATTTGACGAAACGGTTGAAGTACATATCCGTACGGGTTGTGACGGAAGACACGCCGAGCAGCAGATCAGAGGAGCAGTTGTTCTTCCGAACGGAACAGGTAAGACCGTAAGAGTTCTTGTATTCGCAAAGGGTGACAAGGTATCCGAGGCTGAATCGGCAGGAGCTGATTATGTCGGCGGTGACGAGCTCATCCCGAAGATCCAGAACGAAGGATGGCTTGATTTTGACGTAGTTGTAGCAACTCCCGATATGATGGGTGTTGTCGGACGTCTCGGTAAGGTGCTCGGTCCCAAAGGACTTATGCCCAACCCCAAGGCCGGAACGGTTACAATGGATGTTGCAAAAGCTATCGCCGATATCAAGGCAGGTAAGATCGAGTACAGACTCGACAAGACCAACATCATTCACTGCCCTGT